>DRGF01000173.1 GCA_011050175.1 Thermococcus sp.
CCTGGGAAGTACTCCTCGATGACGCCGAGGTAGTCACCGGGAAGAACGATATCACCGTTTTTTGCGCCATTCTTCTCGTCCATTCTTCCACCTCCATGAAAGTTGAAGTCCGGATTTTTTAAGTCTTTGCCACGCGGGAGAATTTATAAGGGCGAGGGGAAAAGTTTTAGTAATCCCAATTGAGCCTATGGTGGTGGTTAGAAATGAGAATGCTTCTGATACACAGCGACTATCTGGAGTATGAAGTCAAAGACAAGGCTCTGAAAAACCCGGAGCCGATAAGTGAAGAGCAGAAGAAAGGCCGCATGGAGGAAGTTCTGGCTGTTTTCATGAGCGTTGAAAAGGCCGACGAGACCAACCCGGACGAGGTCATCGAGAAGGCCGTCGCGGAGATTAAGGACGTCGCATCACAGGTTAAGGCTGACAGAATATTCGTTTACCCCTTCGCCCACCTGAGCAGCGAACTCGCAAAGCCCGACGTGGCGCTGAAGGTCCTCCAGAGGATCGAAGAGAGGCTGAAGGAGGAGGGCTTCGAGGTCAAGCGCGCCCCCTTCGGCTACTACAAGGCCTTCAAGCTCTCCTGCAAGGGCCACCCGCTGGCAGAGCTCAGCAGGACGATAGTCCCGAGCGGTAAAGCGGTCGGCAAAGAGGAGCGCAACATAGCCCTCGAGAAGGAGGAGGAGCTGAAGAGCTACTGGTACGTGCTCACTCCCGAGGGCGAGCTTATAGAGGTGGAGAAGTTCGACTTCACCGGCCACGAGAACCTCAAGAAGTTCGCCAACTACGAGATAGCCAAGAACAGGGTGGCGGACAGGGAGCCGCCGCACGTCAAGCTGATGCTCGAGCACGAGCTCGTTGACTACGAGCCCGGAAGCGACGGCGGAAACCTCCGCTATTACCCCAAGGGCAGGCTCATCAAGGGCCTCCTCGAGCAGTACGTCACCGAGAAGGTCATAGAGTACGGTGCCATGGAGGTCGAGACTCCGATTATGTACGACTTCGAGCACCCTGCCCTTGAGAAGTACCTGAACAGGTTCCCCGCGAGACAGTACGTCGTCAAGAGCGGCGATAAGAAGTTCTTCCTGCGCTTCGCGGCGTGCTTCGGACAGTTCCTCATAAAGAAGGACGCCACGATCAGCTACCGCAACCTGCCGCTCAGGATGTACGAGCTTACCCGCTACTCATTCAGGCGCGAGAAGAGCGGAGAGCTTTCCGGCCTCAGGAGGCTCAGGGCCTTCACCATGCCGGATATGCACACCGTCGCCAAGGACCTCAAGCAGGCCATGGACGAGTTCAAGAAGCAGTACAAGCTCAGCATGGAGGTTCTTAAGGGAGTTGGCCTCACCCCGGACGACTACGAGGTGGCAATAAGGTTCACCCGCGACTTCTGGGAGGCCAACAGGGACTTCATCGTCGAGCTGGCGAAGATAATCGGCAAGCCCGTCCTCATCGAGATGTGGGACCAGAGGTTCTTCTACTTCATCCTCAAGTTCGAGTTCAACTTCGTGGACAACCTCGACAAGGCCGCCGCGCTCAGCACCGTCCAGATCGACGTCGAAAACGCGGAGCGCTTTGGCATAACATACTACAACGAGGAAGGCAAGGAGGAGCACCCGCTCATACTCCACTGCTCGCCCAGCGGTGCCATTGAGCGCGTTATGTACGCCATCCTTGAGAAGCAGGCGAAGCTCCAGGCGAGGGGCACCAAGCCGGCCTTCCCGCTCTGGCTCAGCCCGATACAGGCCAGGGTCATCCCGGTCAGCGAGGAGGTCATGGACTACGCGCTCTACGTGGCCGGAAAGCTGGAGGGGGCAAAGATTCGCGTTGATGTCGATGACACCGGCGACAGGCTCAACAAGAAGATAAGGAAGGCAGAGAAAGAATGGATTCCATACGTGGTCGTCGTCGGCAGGAACGAGAAGGAGCAGGGCACCGTCACCGTCAGGAGAAGGAGCGACGGAAGGCAGGTCGAGATGCAGCTCGAAGACCTCATAAGGGAGATAAGGAGCCAGGTCGAAGGCTTCCCGTACAGGCCAAGGCCCCTGCCCCTGCTACTCAGCAGGAGACCCAGGTTCAGGGGATGACAGCTTTTTCAACATTATCTTTTCTTCCCCCCTGCCAACCTTAAGGGAGTAAACAACGGGTTCAAAGTCCGCGTAGGGGGCTTTTATGAAGTAAAGGAGCTCCTTAACGTGGTCTTCACGAATCCAGGACTTGGCAAGGAGAACGTAATCGCTGACGTTTGAAACCCACGCGACGAAGCGCCTTGAGACCATGTCAGCATTGAGGGGAAGGAGGAGGGTTGAGTCAGGGAATCGAATGCTCTTATGGGCTATCGTCTGGTTGAGGAGCTTCAGCGTCTGCTCCTCGCCGAGCATAAGTGAGGCCCCATCGAGGGTGTAAATCATTCTCATAGCTTTTTTGGATTTCAGTTTGTCCCGGAGGGGCCCGCAGTAAATTATGTCTATTTTTGGGTTTATCGTCTCAGGCTCAACTCTATCGAGATAGAAGATATTTTCACTCTCAGTTCTCAAGGGTGAGTAGCGGGAACCGAAGACGTCTATTATTGCCATCTTAGAGCTTTCAAGGGCATCCTCTGCATCGAGTCCAACGCTGGCGCATCTGTGGAGCATGCTTCTGAGCGGGACACTGTAGTTTGAGATTACTGCAAAGTAGCCGTCCTCAATGGCCCGTTTTAGGAACAGGAAAAGAATCTGCCAGGCTGAGGAGTAGGCGTCATAGATAACGGCAACGGTAGATCCCCTCATCTTGGAGGGAGGAAAAACTTCAAGGAGGGTTTTCATTTGTCACCCTCCCGGAGGCGTTCCCGAGAAGGCCTCATTGAGGAAGTCCCTGGCCTCCTCGCTGAACTCATTCATGGGGACCTCCTTGCCGTACTTGTCGTAGACCTTGCCGTCCCTGAAGTTTATCTCAAAGACCTCGTAGCGCTCCTCGCTCTTCTCGTGGTGCTTGATGCCGTGCCCCTTGAGGTGCCTCTCGAGGCTCTCGACGTCAACGTACTTCCCGCACTCCTCGCACTTGTAGAACTGCCAGAATATGTAGTCCTGGCCGGCGAGCATGTTGCTCTTGATGTGGTTGATGAGAGCACCACCGAGGTACTCGTAGA
>DRGF01000050.1 GCA_011050175.1 Thermococcus sp.
AGCTCTTCCGCTATCTCGCGGGCGTAGGCGAAGACGTCAGCCTCGGCGTCCTTCTTGGGGATCGGGACAACGACGACCTGTATGGGGGCTATCGTGGGCGGCAGAACCATTCCCCTGTCGTCGCCGTGTATGGCTATGACGGCCGCGAGGAGGCGCTCGCTCATTCCGAAGGTGGTCTGGTGGACGTACTCGTGGTCTCCGCTCTCGGTCTCGTACTGGATGTTGTAGGCCTTCGCGAAGTTCTGGCGGTAGTTGTGCATGGTGCCTATCTGGAGCGTCCTACCGTCGGGCATCATTACCTCTGCACCGAGGGAGTAGTAGGCACCGGGGAACTTGTCCCAGTCCGGCCTCTTGGAGATTATGTAGGGCAGGGCCAGGAACTTGGCGAGCCTGTCAAATATCTCAAGGTCTTCCCTTACCTGCCTCTCAGCATCCTCGTAGCTGTCGTGGGCGGTGTGGGCCTCGAAGAACCTGCTTATCTCACGGACGCGGATGAGCGGCCTCGTGTGCTTGGTCTCGTAGCGGTACGTGTTGACTATCTGGTAAACCTTGAATGGAAGGTCGGCATGAGAGCGTATCCAGAGCGAGAACATCGAGTACATGGCCGTCTCGCTCGTGGGTCTGAGAATGAGCCTTATGTCGAGCGGGTCGTGGCCGGCGTGGGTGACCCAGAACACCTCCCCCTCGAAGCCGGCTATGTGCTCCGCCTCCTTCTGGAACTCGGTTTCGGGGATGAGCGCCGGGAACAGGACCTCATCGTGTCCGGTTCTTTCCATCTCGGAATGTATGAACCTCTCAATGTTCCTCATGATCTTCAGCCCGTACGGGAGCCAGATGTTCATTCCCTTGACCGGGTAACGCTTGTCCTGAATTCCGGCCGTTTCAATCAGCTCGTTATACCACTCGCTGAACTCCTCGCTCCACTTCTTCCTCTCGACCTTACTCATCTACACCACCTAACGGGAGAAACCGAAAAAGTTTTTAAGTTTTCCCGGTGCCGGCCCGGCTTTTTGACAGCCCCTGCAAAAACCTTATTAGGTCGTTTCGATGAATATTTTAAGGTGATACCATGCGGCCGAAGGTAGCTGTTCTTTTTAAGATGAAAAGCAAGCCCGTTGAAGAACTCAGGAAATATGCGGACGTAGAATTCATTCTGTATCCCAGCGTCGATGAGCTCAAAGAGCGGATAGGTGAGTTTGACGGTGTCATAGTCTCCCCCCTGAACAGGCTTCCGCGCGAAGTTATCGAGAGGGCCGAGAGGCTCAGGGTCATAAGCTGCCACTCCGCCGGCTACGACCACGTTGACGTTGAGGCCGCAACCGAAAGGGGAATATACGTCACGAAGGTCTCCGGAGTTCTCAGCGAGGCAGTCGCGGAGTTTGCCGTTGGTCTGACCATAGCGCTCCTCAGGAAGATAGTCTACTCTGACAAGTTTATCCGTGCCGGGAAGTGGGACTCCCACAACACAATCTGGAGCGGTTTCAAGGACATAGACACCGTCTATGGGAAGAAAATCGGAATCCTCGGTATGGGCGCGATAGGAAAGGCCATAGCGCGGAGAATGAAGGCAATGGGCACGGAGATAATCTACTGGTCGCGCTCACGGAAGCCGGACATTGAGGAGGAGGTGAACGCGAAATACCTCCCGCTCGAAGACGTTCTGAGGGAGAGCGACATCGTGATTCTGGCCCTGCCATCCGCACCGGAGACGTACCACATCATAAACGAGGAGCGCCTGAAACTGCTTGAGGGCAAGTACATCGTCAATATCGGCCGCGGGACTCTCGTAGACGAGAAAGCCCTTGCGAAGGCCATCGAGGAGGGAAGGCTGAAGGGCTACGCGACCGATGTCTTTGAAAATGAGCCTGTTCAGGAGCACGAGCTGTTCAAGTACGAGTGGGAAACCGTCCTGACCCCCCACCACGCGGGCCTCTCGAAGGAAGCCATGGAGGATATGGCCCTCCAGGCTGTTAAGAACCTGCTTGCTGTTCTGAGGGGCGAAGTCCCCAAGGACCTCGTGAACAGGGAAGTCCTTGAAATCCGCCCGCCTGAGAAGGTAAAGATGCTCTGAGGTGGTAGCATGTTCGTTGAAGAGTTAATGGAGATAACCCGGATTCCGGGGATTTCAGGCTACGAAGAGAAGGTAAGGGAAAAGATAGCCGAGTGGCTTGAGCCCTACGCCGACTACACGGTTGACACGATTGGAAACCTCATCGTCGAGCTCGGCGAGGGTGAACTCAAGGGCGCCTTCATGGCCCACATGGACGAGATAGGGCTCCTGATTACCGGGATACGGCCCGATGGAAAGCTCACCTTCAGAAAAATCGGCGGGATAGACGACAGGCTCCTCTACGGCAGGCACCTCGACGTCATTACAGAGAACGGGAAGCTCGACGGCGTCATTGGTGCCCTCCCTGTGCACCTCAACCTTGAGAGGAAGTTCGACACGGTCCCCTGGAGCAAGCTGGTCATAGACATCGGCGCAGAGAGCAGGGAGGAAGCGGAGGCTTTAGGGGTAAAGGTTCTCGACTACGCGGTCTTCAAGAAGCACTTCGCCGTCCTGAACGACCGCTACGTCTCGACCCGCTCCCTGGACGACCGCTTTGGGGTAGTCGCTCTGGTCGAGGCGATAAAAGACCTGGTTGACCACGACCTGGACGGAAGGTGGATATTCGCCTTCACGGTGCAGGAGGAGATAGGTCTCAAGGGAGCAAAGTTCCTGGCCGAGCACTACACGCCCAAGTATGCCTTTGCCATAGACTCCTTCGCCTGCTGCGGAGACATGACGGGAGATGTAAGGCTGGGCGGAGGGGCAGTTATAAGGGCGGTTGACAACTCCGCCATCTACACGAGGAGGCTCGCCAGAAGGGTCGCCGGGGTAGCGTCGAGAAACGGGATTCCGCTCCAGGTGGGCGTCACGGGCGGTGGAACCGATGCGTCGGTCTTCCAGGACAAGAGCGAGGTCTTGGCCCTGAGCGTCCCGGTAAGGTACCTCCACAGCGAGGTCGAGACGCTTCACCTGGGCGACCTTGAGGCACTGATAAAGCTCATAGAGGCGATAGCGTTTGAACTGTAAACCTTAAATACTCCCTACGACATA
>DRGF01000137.1 GCA_011050175.1 Thermococcus sp.
CGGGGGGAGGGCCAAACCCTTCGTTAGCTTCGGCTCTGAGGAACTGCTGTTGGAGATTCTAAAGGAAGGTCTCTTCTGGGCCGCCCTCGGCCGGCCGTCTGAGGTCATGCCGTTTCTGAGGGGAAAGCTTTTGGGCAATGGCTTCAGTGAAGGCTCAAAGAGACAGCTTGAGTGGCTCCTAGACGAGCTCCAGAGCTTCTACGAGCGTATCGCCTGCTGCGGCCGCGTGGAAGAAAGGCACCTACGGGCAATCAAGTCCTTCCACAGGGACATAGTGTCAGTCCTGGAGACTGAGAAGGCTTAGCTTTTTAACCCTTCTTCCCCACTCTTCTTGGGATGATGAGGGAAGTTTCGTCCGAGCGGTGAGGAAACTCGCATGGGCTGACCTAAAGGCCAAAGGTCTTCCTGAGGCCTTTAATTTTCAAATTTTCTCAGAGACCTGCATGTTCTCTAAGAGTCCTCCTCAGCTTGGTTGTTACCTAAAGCGCCACTGCACTCCCTCATAACACCCTCTACTGAGAGGCGGGCGAGTTTCTTACCAATCTCTGGCACGGCGTAGGTGTCGCCGCCCATCTTCTCAATCAGCTGTAGGATGGAGGCGTAGAGCAGGCCAACAAAGACGCTGTGCTTTTTGCCGTCGCAGTTCCTACGCTCAGGCTCGTACCAGATGTCGCCCCACTCTTCACAGATGCAGGCCTCCTCTATGGCTTGCCAGAGGCACCTGTGCGGGAACTTGCTGTAAAACGCCTGCTTTAGCCAAGGCAAGTCATGTATGGCTTCACGGACGCCACGTAAGGCGAACTTGGTTCCCGCTCTCGTGAGCACATCACGTATCAGCTCCGTGCGTAGATGCCCGTCTGGCAGACCTCCAGCGGCCCTGCGCTCCGCCTTCAACAGTTCGGACGCCATCTTTAGCGGGTTGCCCTTGACGCCATGCCTCTCAGCCCAGCCGAGGACGCCATACCACACCATCTCGGCCACCTGTCGTGGGTCATCGAGAGCTTTACAAAATTCCTTTGGTATTGGCTCTTGTAGGGAACTTTCCTCGGTCCGTGCTGGCCGTCGGATACGCGCTCTTTGCACTACAGAATTTCCGCCTATCTGATTTACTGGCTTGGGCGTATTATTTTCATAAGGGCCAAGTTTCCTGTGTTGTTCATTGAGAAGAAAATAGCGGAGCGCCTCCTTTATTATCTCACTCCTGTTCGAGTAAAGCCCCTCCTCAATCAGCCTATCCATTCTCTCGGCAAGTCCCCTCGGTATCCTTGCGGAGACCTTAACAGTGGTTGTCATTTTCCTCACCTGTGTCTCCATTTGTCGGACAGAATAAAAACCTTTCCCAACACTTAAAAGGCATCAGCAAAAGCCGAACTCGTGAGGAAAATGTGGGAAAACGAGAGGCTAGAGAAGTTCATCAATCACCTCAAGGTTCTCGTGGAGTACGAGAGAAAGGCCGAGATTGAAGCGATGAAGGCAGAGATGAAAAGGCTGAGCGGCCGCGAGAGGGAGAAAGTCGGAAGAGCGATTCTCGGCCTGAACGGCAAAATCGTCGGCGAGGAGCTCGGTTACTTTCTGGTGAAATACGGTCGCGATAGGGAGATCAAGACCGAAATAAGTGTTGGCGATTTGGTGGTCATCAGCAAGCGGGACCCGCTGAAGAGCGATTTAGTTGGAACCGTCGTCGAGAAGGGAAAGCGGTTCATAACGGTCGCCCTCGAAACCGTCCCGGATTGGGCGCTTAAAGGTGTTAGGCTTGACCTCTACGCCAACGACATAACATTCAAGCGCTGGCTTGAGAACCTCAACAACCTCCGTGAGAGTGGGAGAAAAGCGTTGGAGTTCTATCTCGGGCTGGTGGAGCCTGAAGAGAGCGAACCCGTTGATTTTAAGCCCCTTGACAAAAGCCTGAAC
The DNA here is from genome assembly GCA_011050175.1 of Thermococcus sp. GTDB lineage: Archaea > Methanobacteriota_B > Thermococci > Thermococcales > Thermococcaceae > Thermococcus. The sequence goes on from DRGF01000137.1 coordinate 1,912, forward strand.
GCGAGCCAGAGGAAGGCCGTTGCAAAGGCCCTTGGAAGCCCCGACTTCGCCCTCATCCACGGCCCCTTTGGGACGGGGAAGACGAGAACGCTCGTCGAGCTGATAAGGCAGGAGGTAGCAAGGGGCAACAAGGTGCTGGCGACGGCCGAGAGCAACGTTGCCGTCGACAACCTCGTTGAGAGGCTCGCCGATTCAGGCATTAAGGTCGTCCGCGTCGGCCACCCGAGCAGGGTCTCCAGGGCCCTCCACGACACGACTCTTGCTTACCTCGTAACCCAGCACGAGCTCTACAGCGAGCTGAGAGACCTGAGGGTCACGGCACAGAACCTCGCCGAAAAGCGCGACACCTTCACCAAGCCACTGCCAAAGTACAGGCGCGGGCTGAGCGACCTTGAAATCCTCGCCCTTTCTAGGAGGAGGCGGGGCACGAGGGGAGTCCCCGCGAAGCTAATCAGGGAGATGGCCAACTGGATAAAGCTCAACAGGCTCGTCCAGAAGGCCTACGACGACGCGAGGAAGATCGAGGAGAGAATCGCGAGGGAAATAATCGAGGATGCGGACGTTGTCCTAACAACCAACGCTTCCGCAGGGCTGGAGGTAGTGGATTATGGCTCCTACGACGTGGCGGTAATAGACGAGGCGACGCAGGCGACCATTCCGAGCGTCCTCATACCGATAAACCGCGCGAAACGCTTTGTCCTGGCCGGCGACCACAAGCAGCTGCCTCCGACGATACTCAGCGAGAAGGCAAAGGGGCTTAGCAACACCCTCTTCGAGGGGCTGATTGAGCGCTATCCTCAGAAGAGTGAGATGCTCACCGTCCAGTACAGGATGAACGAGCGCCTGATGGAGTTCCCGAGCAGGGAGTTCTACGACGGGAAGATAACGGCGGCGCCCGAAGTTAAGCGGATTACCCTCTCAGACCTCGGGATTAAGTGTCCGGATTTCGGGGAGCCGTGGGACGAAGTCCTCAAGCCGGGCAACGTGCTGGTCTTCATAGACACCTCAAAGAGCGAGAACCGCTTCGAGAGGCAGAGGCGTGGGAGCGAGAGCAGGGAGAACCCGCTTGAGGCCGAGCTGGTGAAAGGGGTCGTGGAGAAACTCATAGAACTCGGAGTTAGGCCAGAGTGGATCGGCGTCATAACGCCGTACGACGACCAGAGGGATTTGATAAGCTCACTCCTGCC
>DRGF01000008.1 GCA_011050175.1 Thermococcus sp.
GGCTTCCCAGTGATTACCGAAAGGGCCACGCTCGTCCTCAGTATCTGACCACCACCCTCGCCGTAAGAGCCGTCTATGACTATCATCCTCTCTCACCACAACTAACTTCCCGGCGCGGACTAAAAAGCTTCGCCCAAATGCTTTTACACTTAAGCCCGAAGTTACAGCGGTGAGAGTATGGACGAACTTGAGTTCTGCGTGAAGAGCCTGAGCTACCCCCTCGGGATGCTCCTTGAGAAAGTCGAGAGGGCACCTGGAGAGTTCGTTAGAGTGACACGGAACCGCATCACCATCCCGGAGGTTCCTTTCGCCGCCCTCTGCTACCTCACGGGGGTAGCGCTCTACGACTCCCTCGACTTCGTTGACAAAAAACGCCTTCAAAACGATTACGGGGCCCTTGAACGGTTCCGGACGAAGATACTGGGCTCAAAGCTAGGGGACGCCCTCAGACCCTACATGGAAAGCCCAGGACGCTACATATCTCCCGGGGAGAGGCTGGCGGTGGACTGGCTTGAGCTTGAGGTAAGGAGGAAGAAGGTTGAGCCGTACATCAAAAGGATGATGGAGCTCGAAAAGACCGCCGGGAGCAGGGAGGCACTGCTGAAAGAAGCAGGTTTTCTCAGCGAGATCAGCCCGGACCAGGGACTTCTGCTAATCTATCTCGCCGAAGATGAGAACCTAAAGGCGCTGATAAACGCGGCACTGGGTAAACACAACCCCGGGTTCCGAACCATGGCACTCAGGCACTTCAAAGCTCTCCGAGGTTGAGGCGAACCGCTAGAATTAGGGCATCTTTTTCGCCCAGCCCCTTCTTTTTTACAAGGGCTTTAACGAGCATTGCCAGGGCTTTAACGTTTCGGAGATTGAGCCTCTTGGGCGGATAATTCTCAAAGAGCGACTCATCCACTGGGAGCCCGACCCTCTCGGAGAGCTCCGCCGCGAACTCACCCGGTGAGAGCGGCGGGAGTCTGAGCACAACGGAAAAATCAAGTGGCCAGTATTTCCCAGCATCCTTCGTCTCGACCACGACCGGATAATCCCTCTCCTCCGCCAGAAGCTCCGCGACCCTTTCAAGGGGCGGCTCCCTCAGGAGAACCGCGCCCTCAGGCAGGAGTTCATCCAGCTCAACCCCACGCAGGTTCTCCACAAGCGTATCCACTCCAAGGGAGAGCACTTCCTTCAGTGTCATTGCTGGCATTTGGGATTTCTGGTCGTTCCTTGCCGTTTTCTTGGGGACTACCCTGCGGTAGAAGTCCTCACTCACCAGGGTTAACTGGTAAACCCTGTCAAGTCCCCCGACGTCTAGGACTCCGTTGGAGAGGAGCCTCAACCCCAGCCTCGCGAGGGAGGCGCTCAGTTCGACCTCGCTTCTGGTGGTTATTGCACCCTTGCCGGAGACGTCCTCCAGCCCCCTGCTGACCAGCCGGTAGTCGCGGGGGAACAGGCCCTTCGCACTGAAGAACTCCTCAAGTGCTTCCTTGGCCTTCTCCTCGTCCACGGCATAGACTTTGATGAACTCAACACCCTCCGACCGGTCCACCCCTATAAATACCACCGCATCGGTTCTTTCCTTTGGAACCAGTATGTCGTCCATATCAACCGCCCTGAAGAGTTAGAGGGAAGAAGAAAGAAACGTCAGATGCTCATCGCCCCGAGGAGCTCTCCCGTGTCGAGGTTGATTATCTGGACTTCCCTCCTCCTGGTGTCGAGCAGGGCGACGCTCTTCACTCCGGTGACGTAGCCGCAGACCTCGCCGGGGTTGACGAGTATGGTCCTGCCCTCCTCCCTGATTTCGTAGCGGTGGGTGTGGCCGACCACAACGACGTCGTAGAGCCTGCTCCTAGCGAGGGCCCTCACAACCCTCTCGTCCGTACCGTGGGTCACGGCTATCTTCATTCCGTCGGCTTCTATCTCAAGTATCTCGTCGTATATCCCGATGGTCTCGTGGAGGCCTTTCCTTTCACCGTCGTTGTTTCCAAAGACTCCCTTAAGCGGGGCTTTTAGCTTCTTGAGCTCCCCGGCAACGAAGGGGGCGACGTAGTCGCCAGCATGAATCACCAGCTCGACGTTCCGCTCGTTGAACAGCTCGACTGCCTTCGCGATTGCCGGGAGGTTGTCATGGGTATCACTCATTATACCTATCAGCATGCTCTCACCTGCCCTGGAATAGGGCAGCGGGACTTATAGGTTTATCCATGTTTTGGCAAACTTTAAGAGCACCTGGGAATAGGGGTATATCCGAGAGGGTGATGTCATGTTCACGGGGAGGGCAGTGATACCCGTTAAAATTCTCCGCCCCTTCGGGGACTGGAGCGCCGGAGATATAGTGCTCGTTGAGGACTGGAAGGCAAAGGAGCTCTGGGAAGCGAAGGTGGCCGAGATTATAGACGAGACCGATAAAGTGATTGGAGAGATAGATAGGGCGATAGCCGAGGAGAGGGAGAGTGAGCCCCTTACGTCCCTCCCCCCCGGGCTGTATGAGAGGGCGGAGTTCTACATGTACTATCTCGAGAACTACGTGAGGCTGAACGCGGGCGAGAGCATAGAGACCATAAACATCAAGCTGACCAAACTGGCCAACCTGAAGAAGAAGCTCGAACACCTCAAGCAGATACGGTTCAGGAAGATACTCGAGGCGGTGCGGCTGAGGCCCAACAGCCTGGAACTGCTCTCCCGCCTTTCGCCGGAGGAGAGGAGGATATACCTGCAGCTGTCAAAGATACGGAACGAATGGCTCGGTGAGGAGTGATGGACAGGGAGGACATGATAGAGAGGTACGCGCGCTTCCTGAGGGAGTACGTAGACGACGAGGGTAAGGAGGTCTATCTAAACAAACTAAAGGACCTGCTCACGGTGAGCCCCAAGCGGTCGCTGGAGATAGACTGGACCCACCTTAACTCGTTCGACCCGGAGCTGGCCGAGGAACTTCTTAAAAACCCCGAAGAGAGCATTCTGGCCGCAGAGGATGCCATTCAGATAGTCCTGAGAGAACCCCCTATCGAGAAGAAGGAGGAGTTTACCGCTCACGCAAGATTTTACAACCTCCCCAAGACGCTCCTCGTCAAGGAGCTTGGAAGCGAGCA
>DRGF01000069.1 GCA_011050175.1 Thermococcus sp.
ACCGTCGGGAAGCACAAAGCTCTCTCCCACCACCTTCTGAGGGCGAGTCTCGGAGAGGGAGCGGAGGTCAGGGCCTTCACGGCCATAAACGCCGGGAAGATGAGCCACCACCGCGAGGACTACTCCCTAGAAGGGGAGAAGAGCAGGCTCGTCCTGAGGGGCATGCCGGTGGCTATCTCTGGGGCGGTGGACTACCTCACCAACGTCATGCAGTACGGCAGGGAGACCCTCGGGGAGACCCGGGTTCACGGGTTCTCCTACCGGAACGGCTGGACGGTTCACAGGGGCGTCGCAAAGGTATTTGAAAACGCAAAGGGCTCCGCGAGCGAGGTGACATCCCGGGTAACCATCATGGACAGGGGCTCCCTCGGTGTCAGCGTGCCTATGCTTGAGGTGGACACTGGAGAGATTGTGAGTGCATCTCACTCTTCAGACGTTGCCCAGTTCGACGAGGACGCGCTCTTCTACCTCCGCTCCCGCGGGCTGACACGGGAAGAAGCGTTAAACCTGTTTGTACACGGAATTGGAGACGCACTAAGCGACCACCTTGAGAGGCTCAGGTCAAAGGCAAGGAGCAATGTAAGAGGGCTCACAGAAGGGCTGTTGTGAGCAGAATGTTTTCTTTTTACTTTTTATTTTCTCAAAAACAGAAAAAGTGATGGAACCTGCAACGGCCTGTCTAAATCTCCCAGCTTATTAGAACGTCATCGGGACGTAGCCTTTCTCAAGGTACTCTGCTATTATCTTCCCCACGTACTCAACTTTTGCATAGTTCTCAAGGGATGTCTCAAACCCTCCAATTTCTGCCAGCCTCTTGCAGGCAATCGGAAGTTTACCGAGCTTTCTGAGCTCCTCAATCCAATGGACAAGGCGTTCGTCTCCTTTTGCCACTGCCTCCTCTATTGGGCCAAATAGTATGACTTCAACGTCTTCCACCCAGCCGTACTTGAGGGCATTGGTTGCCCACATGAACCCGGTGAGGGCCTTCTCGTCCCCGCTTGATATTATGACAAGCGCCTTTACCACCTTTAACCCTTCAGGGCCCGGATGAACTCTTCAAAGCTCTTTACCGAGATTTCCCTCTCTCCAGCTATGACGTTTATGTTGCCGCACGCGTATTTTGCACAGAGCCCTATGCATTCCTCGACAGCCACGTTAAAGCCCCTCTCCTCGAGTGCCTTAACGATGTCATCCAGATGCTCTCCCGCACAGAACTTGCAAACTCTGGCCTCCATCTTTATCACCAGCCCCCCCTAACAAGCAGAAAAGTTATTGGCCTTATTCTTTACAAAATGGAAAATTTTGGGGAGCATATGTTTGATTTCTGACGCCTCCTTTCACCGGAGGTTCCCGTCCCTGGAGAAGGGCTATCTTTTTCCATTTTGTAAAATTTTCTCCCTGTGTCTTTGTCGAACTTTCCTCGAACTTTCACTCCTTTTCACAGATTTGGGAAGTTTGGCGCGGGTTCGTATTGTGAAATGTTTACTTCGAACTTTTTTGGTTTGGCATGGGGCATATCTGGTGAAGATAACGTATTTCTCCGTCCGTTTTATGAAGCTTCAATTTGGCAACGGTAAAACTCATAAGCCGCCCTACAAATATTAGGTTGGCCTAAAAGATTGGGGGTGAACCCATGAACGTTGGAGCTTTCCTCATAACGTTTAGAGAGGCACTTGAGGCGGCCATAATAGTGGCGATAATAATTGCGTACCTCAAACGCACGGGCAGAGAGAAGCAAATTAAAGACGTGTGGACTGGAGTTGGGCTGTCCGTGCTTGCGAGCGTAGTCCTTGGGGCGGTAGTTCTAAAGCTCTACGGCGGTCTGGCCGAAAAAGAGCTCTTTGAGGGGATAGCTTCCTACCTCGCGGTGATAGTGCTCACGAGCATGATTTACTGGATGGCCACCAAGGGCAAGAACATCCGGGCGGAGATAGAGAGCAAGGTTAGCACGGCGATATCGCCCCTGGCCCTGATCGGCTTTACCTTCATAGTCGTCTTCAGAGAGGGACTTGAGACCGTCCTCTTTCTCACGCCGTTCATGACGCAGGACCTGGCGGGCACTCTCCTCGGGCTCGTGGCTGGATTGGCCGGGGCACTCGTGCTTGCCTACATGATATACGGCGTTGGAATGCGCATAAACCTCAGGACGTTCTTCTACTACAGCTCAATCCTGCTGGTGTTCGTCGCGGCGGGGCTGGCCGGCTACGGCACCCACGAGCTCATAGAGTGGGCAGAGGAAGAGGGCATGCACCTCGGCTTCATTGAAGAGCCCGCCTACAACCTTGGCATATCCGAGGACAGCGTGTTCCACCACAAGGGCGCGATAGGCTCAATCTTCGCGGTGCTGTTCGGATACTCCGTGAAGATGGAGTGGGGGAGGGTAATAGTCCAGTTCGGCTACCTGATAGTTGCCTTCTATCTCGTGCTGAGGGCCTACGGCAAGGAGCTTCCTCTGGGCTCAAGGGGCCCTAAAGTGGAGAACAGGAGCTGATTCAGCTTCCCCTTCTTTTACCCATTTTTGCCCAGCAACGTATAAAAAGGGTGAATTTTGATTCAAACTTGGTGAAAAAATGGACGTGAAGGAGTTTAAGAAAATAGCACTCGTCGGAGCGACTAGAAACCCGGTCAAGTACGGCAACATAATCCTGAAAGACCTCGTTAGTAAAGGGTACGAGGTTCTCCCGGTGAACCCCAAATATGACGAGATAGAGGGCCTGAAGTGCTACCGGAGCGTCAAAGAGCTCCCCAAGGACGTTGACGTGATAGTCTTTGTCGTGCCCCCAAAGGTGGGTCTCCAGGTGGCTAAGGAAGCAGTTGAGACCGGCTTCAAGAGGCTCTGGTTCCAGCCGGGGGCGGAGAGCGAGGAGATACGGGAGTTCCTGGAGAACGCAGGGGTGGAGTACAGCTTCGGCAGGTGCATAATGGTGGAAACCGGCGATAGGAAAATGTTCCTGGAGGTGTGAAGGTGTTCTACCACGTGAGGAAATTTGAGGAAGACCTGGACTTCGTGTGGGAGCGCTTCAAGAAGAGGCTTGAGGAGGAGGGTTTTCTACTTATAGGGGAGAG
>DRGF01000056.1 GCA_011050175.1 Thermococcus sp.
GCGTTGATGGGGAGCTTCGGAACGAGCTTAAGGAGCTTGTCGTTCTCGATAATTATGACTGTGTCCGAGTAGTACATGAGGGCCTTTATTCCGGCCTTGGCCTTCTCAAGCCTCACCTTACCCTCATTCTTGAATGGGAAGGTCACGACACTGACGACGAGGGGCTCCCTAAAGCGGCCGTTGTGCCTGGCGCGTTCCTTTATGACCTTGGCAACAACGGGAGCCGCGCCAGTACCGGTACCGTTGCCCATACCTGCGGTTATGAAAACGAGGTCGACATCGCCGATGGTCTCAGCAATCTCATGGGCACTCGCTTCAGCCGCGCGGTAGCCCATCTCGGGGTTGCCACCGGAACCCTTTCCCTGAGTTATCTCCTTTCCAAGAAGGAGCTTCTTATGGGCCTTCGTCCTAGCAAGGTGCTGGGCATCGGTGTTCATGGCTATCAGCTCAGCACCCTGGACACCGAGTTCGTATAGCCTGGTTATGGTATTGTTTCCAGAACCGCCAACGCCGACTATTGAAATCTTTATTAAGTCTTCAAGGTTTTCATCGGAGAATCCATCGAATTTTGCCCCCTTGGGCCCGTTGTCGTCTAAGTCCAAGTTTATTCCTGCCTGTTCCAACAGTTTGAATACCATTTCCCAACCCCCTCAATCACTCAGTTCTGATGATAACGATTCTAGAGCATGATTTCAGCGGCTTATTTTAGGATGTAATCAGGCGTGGATCTCTCCTCAGTCTCAAGCTGGTAGAGTTCCTTCTTCAAGAGCTCACGAATAGCTTCTCGGATTATTTCACTCCTATTTGGATAGACACCTTTCTTAACAAGCTGATCCATGGCGTTGATAAGGCCCTGAGGAAGTTGTACACTGATGATGCGCATTTTGGCCACCCTGCACCACCCAATTCGGCAAGCCGCTGAAGTAAATAACGCTTTAATTAGTTAAATACTTTGCGCTTGCTTAATATTACAATGATATTATCATTTTCAAAAAATTTTAAAAAGATGCCAATTTACAAAATAAATAATTGGAACCACGCCCTCAGAAAGGGTTTTAATGTCGAAGAATCCACAAGGGGCGGGTGACCCAATGAAAGAGATAACAAAAAACCTTTACATCACAAAAGTATTCGTCCAAGATGCCGAGAAAATCATACCCCTCATAGGTGATGACTTCCAGATAGTGAGAGGGGAGTGCTGGGAAGAGGTGGCGTTTGCAGCGCTTTTGGCAGTTCGTTCGTTCGAAAGGGGTACTAACCACGCCAGGACCCTGGGCGGCGAGCTCCTCCTTCGTCTCGCAGGCACACTCCAGATAAGGGACGCGATAGCAAAATACGGCGTTAAGAATGGAGAGAATTATCTCGTGGTCTTCGGGCCCCGCGATAGGGCTGAGGAAACTCTTAAGGAACTCAAATTGAAAGAACTGCCCGTGAGTGACTGCGATTCAGAAAAATCGAAAGAATTTTTTGAAAAGGCCGCTCTTGTCGAAGTTTTGTAGAGAGACAATTGCCGTTTGTGTACTTTGTAGTGGATAGGTTTATAAAAATCCCTCTCCCACCCCTTATCGCTTGAGGTGGTCCTCATGAAATATAAGAAACGCAAATACTTCCTTGCGGGGAGAATAAACCTTATTCAGCGCTCAAAGATTAGGGAGCTCTTTGAAAAGGCAAAGAAGATGGAAGACGTCATTTCTCTCGGAATAGGGGAGCCCGATTTCGACACGCCCGAGGTCATAAAAGAGGCCGCCAAGAGGGCAATAGACGAGGGTTACACCCACTACACCCCCAACGCGGGCATCCCCGAATTCCGCGAAGCGATAGCCGAGTACTACAAGACCCACTACAAGGTTGACGTCTCCCCCAACGACATAATAGTCACCGCAGGTGCCTATGAAGCAACATACCTCGCATTTCAGACGCTTCTCGAAGAAGGCGACGACGTTATAATCCCAGACCCCGCGTTTGTCTGCTATGTCGAAGACGCCAAAATCGCCGAGGCAGGTATAATAAGAATCCCCCTCCGCGAGGAGAACGATTTCCAGGTTGACCCCGATGAACTCGTTGAAGCCATAACCAAACGCACCAGGATGCTGGTTATCAACTACCCGAACAACCCCACGGGCGCGGTTCTCAATAAGAAAACCGTCAAGGCCATTGCAGACATAGCCGAGGACTACAACCTGTACATACTCAGCGACGAACCCTACGAGCACTTCCTGTACGATGGAGCCAAGCACTACCCGATGATCAAGTACGCCCCCGATAACACGGTCCTCGCCAACAGCTTCTCCAAGACCTTCGCCATGACCGGCTGGCGCGTCGGCTTCACGATAGCTCCAACCCAGGTTATCAAGGATATGATAAAGCTCCACGCCTACGTCATTGGAAACGTCACTTCCTTCATCCAGATAGCCGGAATCACAGCCCTCCGCGACAAGCGCAGCTGGGAAGCGGTTGAAAGGATGCGCCAGACCTACGCCGAGAGGCGGAAGCTGGTTCTCCAACACCTCAGCAAAATGCCGCACATCACCCCGTTCAAGCCAAAGGGTGCCTTCTACATCTGGGCCAAGATTGACCCAGAGCTCGACATGAGCAGCGAGGACTTCGCGAACTGGCTCCTCGACAACGCCCGTGTGGTCGTCATTCCGGGAACGGCCTTCGGAAAGCAGGGCGAGGGATGGATCAGGATAAGCTACGCCACCAAGAAGAGCCAGCTCGTCGAGGCCATGGAAAGAATGAAGAATGCTCTCTCAAAGCTCTAGCGGTGGTGAAAAGGACATGGACGGCATCATTACCGTCTTTATTGCAATATTTCTTGCAGAGCTGGGAGATAAAACCCAGCTCGCGACGATAGCTTTTGCCTCCAAATACGGCTGGAAAACAGCGTTTATGGGAGCCATTCTGGGCCTTGCGGCAGTAAACCTCATTGGAGCATTCCTGGGGGACAAGCTCGGCAACGTACTGCCCCTGGACGTTGTTCACAAATTCGCCGGAGTGCTCTTCATAGTGTTTGGCATCTTAATGCTGTTCGGAAAGCTCTAAGGAGGCGAGATCATGGA
>DRGF01000166.1 GCA_011050175.1 Thermococcus sp.
CATCAACCAGCTCCTCACCGAGATGGACGGTATAGAGCGCAACAGCGGTGTGGTCGTTATAGCCGCAACGAACAGGCCCGACATCCTCGACCCGGCCCTGCTGAGGCCAGGCAGGTTCGACAGGCTCATACTCGTGCCAGCACCAGACGAGAAGGCCAGACTGGAGATACTCAAGGTCCACACGAGGCGCGTGCCACTCGCCAGCGATGTGAACCTCAAGGAACTCGCCAAGAAGACCGAAGGGTACAGTGGTGCGGACATAGAGGCCCTCGTGAGGGAGGCGGCCCTGCTGGCGATGCGCAGGATAATGCGGGAGCTGCCGGCCGAGGTCGTCGAGGAGGAGAGCGAGGAGTTCCTGGAGAAGCTCAAGGTTTCCAGGAAGGACTTCGAAGCGGCCCTTAAGAAGGTGCGCCCGAGCATAACCCCCTACATGGTCGAGTACTACAAGAACTTTGACGAGAACAGGAAGAAGGTGGGCGGAAAGAAAGCTCAGGGGCCCGACTACTACACCTTCTGATTTCTCCCTCTCTTTTTGGAAAAAGTTTTATACGTTGGCGTCCAAGTGCTTACACGATTAAACCGAGGGGTGGCGAAAATGGTCAAGATAATGGCTTCCAAGCTTAGGGACGTGGAACTGATAACCGACACCGGTGTAAGGCTCGGCTGGGTCTACGACCTCAGCTTTGACGAGGAGACCGGTGATATTCTCGTGATAGTTGCCGAGCCGGATGAGGACCTTGACACCAGCGAGTTCGTTACGGATCACGAGGGCCTGCTCCTCATTCCCGTCAGCGCAGTTAAGAGCATCGGCGAGGTCATAATCATCGATTCGAGCAAACTGGCCGTCAAGTCCAAGCTCAGGAGGCCGCCTTCCTCAGTGAAGGGCTCCGGGGAATCCTCCGGCCTTGGGCAGTGATTCCCTCCTTTTCAATACCCATCGTACAGCCTCTCCGCCAGGAAGCGGGGCAGGCCGGCGTCGAGTATTTTTCTCGCGGCCTCTTGAACGTCGTATTCAACGCGGTGGAACTCAACGTTATCTGGGGGTCCTTTCTCGGTGTCTATTAGCGCGTAGCTCGCCCTCCAGTCCCCGTCCCTGGGCTGCCCGACGCCTCCTGGGTTGATGATTCTCCTGTCCCCCAGTACCTTCAGCATCGGCACGTGGGTGTGGCCGACGAGGAGGTCATCCTGGCGGACGTAGCTCAGAACCGCTTTGAACTCCCCCTCAGGGAGCCACGGGAAAAGGTACTCCTCCAGCGGTGCCCTTGGAGAACCGTGGATGAGGAGGTAGCTCCGCCCGGTGTCGTCCGTAAAGAGCTGCCTCACGGGGAGTCCTCTGAGAAATTCAAGGTTTTCCACTGTCATAACCTGCTGGTGCCAGCGAGCCGCCTGCCGCGCGTAGGGGTTGAAGCCCCATTCGGTTCCGAAGGCTATGGCGTTGTCGTGGTTGCCCCGGACGCATAGAAAGGTCCGTTTTTCCATTTGCCTCCTTATGAATTCCACCACTTCGTTTGGAGAAGCGCCATAACCGACGAGGTCGCCCATGCAGAGGACGGCATCGGCGCGCTTTATCTCCCTCCACACAGCCATCAAAGCTTCGAAGTTTGAGTGTATGTCCGAGATGAGGGCGATGAGCATAAGCTCTCCCAGAAGTTGTGGGCTGCTGACTGTTATAAACTTTGGGTGACTTTGAGTGGTTGAACGTCGCATAATATCGATAATTTTAAGTGTTCTAACGTTGTTACGTTTTATTGGTGACCCCTATGAAAAAACTTTGTGCCGTGACAATTGGGGTCTTGGTTGTCATCTCATTAATATCCATTTACTCCTGGCACAAAGCAGAAGAGGAGCTGAAAATCCTCAGAACAATTCGGGAAGATAGAGGAAGCATGGCATACATGATTGTGGCTCAGGATATCTTTGAGCTCAGCTATATGGGAGATGCGTTTGAAAAACTCCTTGAAAGAAACGCTTCTGAAGATACCCTACTCGAATACGCAGGGAGATACTACGTGAGGGCAAGACACGTTAGACGGATTTTTCTGTTCCTGAGTTACGAGTATCCCGAAGGATACTCCAAGTACGACAAACTCTGGGAGGCCTTTTATCACATTGAAGGTTTTTTCGTAGGTGGGCTCTCCCGGGCGGACGTTGATAGGACCGAAACCATTCGGGAAAACCTGGGAACCCTCAAAGAAATCTCACGTATGGTCAGAGAGCTCGGGGAATATTCCGACCCGAAGGACATCCCAGAAGATCTGGCCGATGAGCTACTGAACGCGACCAGAAGCCTAAAGCCCGTCTACAAGTAAACTCTCCGCAAATTCAAAGACCAACAAAATAAGAGGGGGCAGAAAAGCCCTCACTCCCTCTTCTGCTTGGCCTTCCAGTTGCGCCACTTGTAGAGGGCGGCGAGAGCCTTTATAGCCCTCTCCGGCTCCGGATAGGCCGGGATGCCCTCCTCGTTGAGCATGTCGATGGCTTCCTTGGCCTCGATGCCACCGACGATTGCGACGACGAGAGGCTTCTTCCTGCCGCTCTCGTTGTACTCGCGGATGACGATCTTGGCAAGGTCACGCGGGTCGAGGACCGCGGTCTGGCAGTAGAGGACGGCCACGGCGTGCATGTTCGGGTTGGCGAGCGCGTCGCGAATGGCACCCTCGTAGCTCTCCGCGCCGGCCATACCGGTGAGGTCAACCGGGTTCTTGTATGAACCGAAGGGCGGCATGTGGTTGGCGAAGACCTTGAGCTCCTCGAGGTCGTCGTAGAGGTGCAGTCCCTCCTCCTCGGCGGCATCGGTGGCCATAACTCCTATTCCACCGCCGTTGGTGAGGATGACGACGTTCTCCCCCTCCGGCTCCGGGAGGTTGCTCAGCGTTCTCGCCCAGTCGAAGGCCTCCACGAAGGTGAGAGCACGGAGAACGCCGCTCTGCTTGAAGGCGGCGGTGTAGATGCTGTCGGCACCGGCGAGCGAACCGGTGTGGGAAGCCGCGGCCTTGGCACCGCGCTCGCTCCTTCCGGCCTTGATGATGATAATCGGCTTCTCCATGCTGACC
>DRGF01000077.1 GCA_011050175.1 Thermococcus sp.
AAGAGCTCCTCCATCTCCTCGACCTCTATCACTCCAGCCTGCTTGAAGGCCGCGCGGTAGATTTCGTAGGAACCCGCGAGCGAGCCGGTATGTGAGGCGGCCGCTTTGGCACCGCTGGCGCTCTTGCCGGCCTTGAGGACTATCACGGGCTTCCTCTCGCTCGCGTAGCGCAGTGCCTCCAGGAAGCGCCTGCCGTCCTTAACGCCCTCTATGTAGAGCGCTATCGCCTTCGTGTTCTCGTCGTCGGCAAAGTACTCAAGGAAGTCGCTCTCGTTCAGGTCGGCCGCGTTTCCATAGGAAACGAAGGCTGAAAAGCCTATGCCTTCGTCGTTGCCCATGGCAAGGGCCGCACCGCCGAAGGCACCGCTCTGACTGATCAGCGCCAGGCCCCCGGGCCTAACGCGAACCTCAAAGGAGCCGAAGAACTTCCCATGGACGCCGAAGATGCCCGCACAGTTGGGACCTATGATTCTAACGCCGTGCTTCCTGGCCTTCTCAATCAGCTCGCGCTCAAGCTCCCCGTTCCCGACCTCAGAGAAGCCGGCCGAGATGACGACGGCACCCTTGATTAAAGGCCCTATTTCTTCGATGAGTGAAGGGACGAACTTCGCAGGAATGGCAATTATCGCGGTATCAACGGGCTCATAGAGTTTTTTGTCGATTTCAAAGGTCTTTCCCGCCACCTCGACGGTTCCGCCCTTGGGATTGACGAGGATTATCCTACCCTCGAAGCCCCCCTCCACAATGTTCCGGAGAATCTCGTAGGCTATGGCGCCCTCCTTGAACGAACCGAACACCGCGACGCTTGAGGGATAAAAGAAGTAATCCACATCACCACCTCCGAGAGAATCTCCGCGGGGAATAAAAAAGCTTATTGGTTATCCCCCCAACTTTAGCCCATGAGGAAGCACAGGAAAAAGTACCGCAAAGTTGTCGTCGGTGGAACCTTCGACAGGCTGCACCTCGGCCATAAAGCCCTGCTCAGAAAAGCCTTCGAAGTAGGTAAGTACGTCTACGTAGGCCTAACCTCCGATGAGATGGTCAGGAACAAGCCCTACGCGGAAAAGATACTCCCGTACGAGCTTCGCCTCAGGGATTTAATCAAGTTCTTCGAGGTCAACGGCTATTCCAACTATCGCGTCATCAAAATCCACACGGCAATAGGGTTCGTGGACAAGATGAAGAACCTTGAAGCTATAGTCGTGAGCGAAGAGACCTACAAGGGCGCCCTCCTTGTCAACAGGGCGCGTGAGGAAAACGGGCTGAGGCCCCTCGATATAATAACCATCGGCCTCGTGAAGAGCCCGCTCGGACCCAAAATAAGTTCATCCCTCATAAGGGCCGGCCTCATAGACCCGTTCGGGAAGCCGGTTTCCAGTGGAAACGAAACTCCTGACGGAAAGACGTTTAAGGGAAAAGGACGTAACACTTCCGGTGATATCTATGGCGAAGCTGAAGGAGCCGATTATAGCGATCAACTTCAAGACATACATAGAGGCGACCGGGAAGAGGGCGCTTGAGATAGCGAAGGCCGCAGAGAGGGTCTGGAAGGAGACCGGAATAACCATAGTCGTCGCGCCCCAGCTGGCCGACCTCAGGATGATAGCCGAGAGCGTCGAGATCCCGGTCTTCGCCCAGCACATCGACCCGATAAAGCCCGGAAGCCACACCGGCCACGTCCTACCGGAGGCCGTTAAGGAGACCGGCGCCGTCGGAACGCTCCTCAACCACTCGGAGAACAGAATGATTCTGGCAGACCTTGAAGCGGCGATAAGGCGCGCTGAAGAAGTTGGACTCATGACGATGGTCTGCTCCAACAACCCCGCAGTAAGTGCGGCTGTTGCCGCACTCGGCCCGGACTACGTGGCCGTCGAGCCGCCCGAACTCATAGGCACCGGCATCCCGGTCAGCAAGGCCAAACCTGAGGTCATCACCGACACCGTCGAGCTGGTTAAGAGGGTCAACCCGGACGTCAAGGTTCTCACCGGCGCGGGAATTTCCACTGGAGAGGACGTCAAGAAGGCCCTTGAGCTCGGAAGCGTCGGCGTCCTCCTCGCGAGCGGCGTCACCAAGGCCAAAGACCCGGAGAAGGCGATAAGGGACCTGGTGTCGCTTATCGTCTGAGCTCCTTTTCTCACTTTTAACCATTAAAAGAGGGCTTAAGATTTATAAGCTCGAACTCTGCTTTTCTATCGGGCAGCCCCGTGGTGTAGCGGCCAAGCATGCGGGACTTTGGATCCCGCGACCCGGGTTCGAATCCCGGCGGGGCTACCATAGAAACTTTTGCCAAGCAAAAGTTTCATCAAAGTTGGTAGCTCCTTCGTAAAGGGTCAAATTTCAAGGGATTTTTATCTAAACGGCTTGTTTGGAAGTGAGAGCCTTTCAGATAGCTTCCCGATAGTGGGTTTAACGTTAAAACGACGCCCTTCGGGCGTCAATAGAAGAATAAACCTGCTCCAACAAGGACTTTTAAAACGCGCTCTCTTTGAGAACACAAACCTTCCAAAGGGAAAATCTTTGCACTATAGCCGTCACAAGGAGAGCTACAAACTTTTGGTCAAGCTTTCCCAAAGCTTGCTCTGGTACTCCCAAACTTCCAAAATAGGGGAGTTTACCTCGCGTTAGGAAATTACCAAAGATGCCCCACCTTATTGTAGCAACCAAAGACCTCCTTGACCCTTAGTCCAGAACTTTGTATGACCATCAAAGTAGCCTATCAACCTTCTTTCCTTTTCGCTGGGACTCTTCTTTGACTTTTAGGAAGGTGTTGATGTAAATCAGGATAAGGGTCACAACAAACAGTATGGAGGCCCGTCCTATATACATCACGACGAGGAGCATTATAACCACCCCAATAACCATGAAAAGTGCCACTCTGGGGGTATTCCACTTTGTTCCTTTCCGTGCCAAGTATGCATCCGTAAGTGCAAGCAATAAAAGGGCTATCAGAGTGGAATGTAAAAAGCCAGGGCTTATTTTCCCACTCAGAATTCCTTCCCTAATTTCTTCTGCAGACTTGGTGCTTA
>DRGF01000007.1 GCA_011050175.1 Thermococcus sp.
CTCGCCGGGCGCCTCGACTACGCCGAGTATCGTTGGGTCAACGCCCACAACGAAGAGAGCACCTGTCTCATGAGCTATTTCCCCAATGGCGGCGAGTTCTTCTTCGAGAATGCCGAAGAAGTTCGGAACCTCGACGTAAACTCCGGCGGCTCCTTCAACCTTCTCCTTGAGCTCCTCGATGTTGAGCTGGCCGCGCTCGTTCCATCCCACGTACTCGATTTCAAGTCCCGGGCCGGAGGTGTAGGTTCCGAGAACGGCCTTCTTCTCCGGGCTCATGTGCTTCGGAACCACGAACTTGTTCCTTCTGGTGACGCGGGCGCTCATCAGCGCCGCCTCTGCCATGGCAGTGCCCCAGTCGTACATCGACGAATTGACTATCGGGAGGCCGACGAGCTCCGCGATGAGGCTCTGGTATTCGAAGAGGGCTTGGAGCATGCCCTGGCTTACCTCCGGTTGGTAGGGTGTGTACGCGGTCAGAAACTCGCTCCTTTCAATGATGTATTTCACGTGAGCCGGAATGTAGTGGAAGTACGTTCCCGCCCCGAGGAAGCTGGGCATCTCGAGGGCGGTTTTGTTCTTTGAGAGGACTTCGTTGAGCTCCGTGAAGACCTCGTATTCGCTCTTTCCATCGGGCAGGTTGAACTCCTTGACCATCCCCTTGGGGACGTCGGAGAAAAGGTCTTCAATTGAGCTGAAGCCAATCTCCTTCAGCATTTCATCCCGGTGCGCCAGGTTCGGGAGGTAGTGCTTTCCCATGTTTATCACCTTCAGAGCTTTAAGATGCTCATTGAAAGTTATACTGAGGTAATATATGCTTTATGCCCGGCATGGGGGAACTGGAATGGACATTCATACATGAACCACCAACAGTAACGCCGGCTTATATATGAAACAGAAAAGCCGACCGGAAAACGCTTAAATGCCTATCATCCTCCCCCCTAAGGGGGTTGTCATGATAATCGCTTTCGACTTCGATGGAACGCTGGCGGACACGTATTCATGTATTGAGGAGGCGTTTAAGCGCGCGCTTGAGAGGCGCTACCGCTGGCTCCCGTTCAAGAGTTTCTGGGCGAAGCTCCTGACTAAAATCGAGCTCCAGTTTGAGAGGCCCACCTTTGGAAAGCACAAGAAGAAAAGCAAACCGCCGTTTTTCATTCGAACGAAGTTCTTTGAGACCTGGTTCGAGGAGCGGGCCGAGCTCACGAAGCCCATCGATGACTCAATCGAACTGCTCAGGAAGCTCAGGGAGGAGGGACATACTGTCATCTCGTTCTCGGCGGAGGATTTCATTGACGGCATGAAGGTGAGGCGTCTGAAGCGGATGGGCATCTACGACCTCTTTGACGACGTCATCGTCTTTGGCCACGACATGACCATAGATGAGGCGTTCCGGCTTGTTCGCGAGAAGTACGGCGATGACGTCTTCATCTGGGTGGACGACAAGCCCTGGCGCTTCATAGGCCACGGCGACGAGAACACCGAGTACGTCTGGTACTACTTCCCGTTCACGGCGAAGTTCGTGGAGAAGAACCCCGAGCGGCTGGCATTGATACCGCACCTCCATGTCATACAAGACCTATGGAGCCTGTTTGATGTGATCGAGCGGGTAAAACAGGAGAGGGGCCTGACCTGAGCCGCGTTGGCCAACGGGCCTTTTCAGCCCCATCAGGAGCCGTCCAGAGGCTAAACCTTTAAATCCTCATTTCCCATTTTCTTGCTGGTGAATATACAATGGATGTGTTGAGCAGTCTCGTGTTCTTTGCCTACGGGCCGGCACTGGCGGTGCTCTGGTACTTCTACCACGCCGACAAATACGAGCCCGAGCCTAGAAAGTACGTCCTGGGCACCTTCATTCTGGGAGGGACGCTCTCTGTTGGCATAGCGTTCATTCTGGAGAGTTTTCTGACCCTCGGCGGGGCCATTCAGCCCCTCCTGCCGGTCTCTGCATTCTACGTTGCACTGGTGGCCGGGGTAGTTGAGGAACCCGCCAAGGCCATGGCCATTAGATGGCCGTATAAGGCCGGCCAGATGGACGGCATCATGGACGGCCTCGTCTATGGTGTCGCAGCGGGCCTCGGCTTTGCCGCGACTGAGAACTTCCTCTACGGTCTTGGGTGGGGAGTCTCCGTGACCGTCGTGAGGGCATTCCTAACGCCCTTTGCCCACGCCACATGGAGTGCGATAATCGGTGTTGCCTACGGCATGAAGGCGGAGGGCAAATTGGCTTCCACCGGCCAGTACTTCTTGCTGGCGATGTTTCTGCACTTCATCTGGGACTACTACGCGTTCATGAGTGTCAGCGTTCCGGCCTATAACATCCTGTTGATATTCCTGATAATCCTGAACCTTGTCCTGCTCCGCTACTTCCTCCTCCTGGGACAGGCAGAGGACAGGAGCAGGCTGTGGTATTACTGGTTCAAGAGGGGTGGTCGGTGATGGACGCTGAGAAGATTAAAGGGGCCCTCTTTGAGGCAAGACCATACGTTGAGTACTACGACAGGCTGGAGAACCTGGTCAAAAAACTCTGGGAAGAGGCGACGGACGAGGAGAACTTTCTCCAGCTCCTGAACGAAGAGATGGAGCAGGCAGAGGAGCCCTTTAAGACGGACCTCAGAATATTCCTCCAGAAGTTCGAGGCGCTGTGAATTCTACTCCTGAATGGTAACCTTTATGGCCTTTCATTTTCAAACTTTTTCGGTGGACGTGATGGGAAAAACGGGGGTTGCGGTCGCGGGGGTTATTCTTGTAGTACTGGCAGTCTGGGCCGTGGTAGATGAGACTTGGAAAGAGCCTTCGGTGGAGGACGTTCTCGCTGCCATTGGGAACCAAAACTCATTCTGCTGGAGGGCGGAGCTCGCCGACAACTTCACTGAGGAGGAAATCTTTGCCTGTGTGAACTATGACAACGCGAGCGCCTTCTGGAAAAGGACTTCAGGTAACAGAACATCTCTCACTAAAGCGTTTCCCGGTGAGGAGTTCTACGACCTCAACTGGGACGTTGCACTCAAC
>DRGF01000116.1 GCA_011050175.1 Thermococcus sp.
ACCACCTCATGTAACAACCTTCTCAAGCTCGCCCAGTTCAATCGCGCGCTTGATCTCAAGCGCCACCCTTCTACCCGTGCTCATCGGTCTCCGCCAGAGGGAGTTGCCGTAGGGATGGCCCATCGCCATGTGGATATTCGTTCCGCCGCCAGTCCTCGGGGCAACGTCGTAGATGTAGAAGTTGAGGTCCTTATCCACCGCAGTCTGAAGGGTGAAGGGCCCGATTATGCCAGGAGAGTAGTACTTCTTCGTGGCCTCCACGTAGCGCTCGGCCATGTCGAAGACCTTCTCAAGGAGGCTCTCGCGGAGCGTCGAGGACGCGTGGCCGCAGACGGTGTATTCCGGCTCGAACTGGTGCTCGGGCAGGGTCAGCTGCTGAGAAGCGGGGAGGCGGACGTGGCCGTCGAGGCTCGTCTCAAAGCGCCAGTCTATGCCGAGGAGCTCTATCTCCTCATCAATCGGCGAGTAAAAGAAGTCGAAGTTGAAGACCGGCCCAATTATGTAGCGCTCGATCCTTGCCTTGGTGAGGTCTTCCTCGGTAATCACGCCGAGCCTGATGAGCCTCTCCGCCTTCTCGCGGAACTCCTTGTATGAAGCGGCGGTGAAGAAGCCGCGCTCAAGCCTCTTCTTCGCGTGGGGAAGCTTGACGATGACGAGGCCAACCTCATCTATCTCCTCCGGCTTCACGGGCTCGGGGTAGGGGAGCCCAGCCTTCTCAAGGAGCCAGTAGTAGCTCCTCTCCTCGCTCCTCTCCTCGCTCCTCAGCAGGTTCCTGCTCCCGAAGAGGGGGACGCGGAAGTCGTTCTCGACCCTGTCTATGCCCGTATAGACCACGAACGAGCGGTTCGGCACGAAGATAACGTTCCTCTTCACCAGCTCCTCCTGAACGTCTATAATCTGGGCGAACTTCTCAAGCACCATTACCTCGTCAATGAAGCCCTTCGTAAGGCCGTCTTTGGTCTTCCTGAGCTTGAAATAGTCAGCGTAAGTTCTGTGCCTGCCCCTCTGCGCGACCACCAGGACGGGGAGGCCCTCTTCCTTAGCCCCGTCGGCTATGTCAAGCGCGGAGTGGCTTCCTATTACTCCAACGGTTATCTTTTCGGGGTCATACTTCTCAAGGACGCTCAATATCTCCTCACGGCTTATCATTCCAACCACCTCAGCATGAATTCGGCTCGAACTCCTTTCCAAGCCCCTTCATCATCATAATCCTCTTCTCAACGCTCTCCCTCCTCCCGATGTCCCTGCGGTAGAACAGCTCGCCCTTTATGTAGGGAATTGCGCTCTCAGCTATCCCCTCTGCTTCTTCAAGGGTGTCCGCAACTCCAACGACCGCCACGGCGCGGGAGCCGAGGAGCGTGAAGTCCTCGTCAATCGAGGCGTAGTAGAGCTTCGCTCCAGAGTCCTCAATGGCCTTCTCATCAACCTCAACCGTTACACCCTTGACCGGGCTCAGGGGGTAGCCCCTCGGTGCAAGGTACTTGACGACCGTTGCCTTCTTCTCGAACTCCGCCTTTCCGAGGCTGCCGTCAACGATCCCCTCAGCGATGTCGAGGAGACCTGTCTTCAGGAGCGGGAGGACGTTCATGGCTTCTGGGTCGCCGAAGCGGGCGTTGTATTCAATTATGACTGGACCTTCCCTGGAGAGCATGAACTGGCCGTAAAGGATTCCCTTGTAGGGCGTCCCGTTCTTCCGCATGGCTTCAACGGTCGCCTTCAGGGTTTTGAGGGCCTTCTCGTAGTCCTCCCTCGGGACGAAGGGGAGAAGGTGGTTCGGACACGAGTAGCTTCCCATTCCACCCGTTATCGGGCCTTCATCTCCCTCGTAGGCGTGGGGGTAGTCCTGGGCGAGGGGCATGGGGATTACCCTCTTTCCATCCGTGAAGACCTGAAGGGTGAACTCGACGCCGTCGGTGCGCTCCTCGATAAGCACTTTTCCGTCCTTCCTGATCAGCTCCTCCGCGTATGCCTTTGCCTCCTCGTTGTCCCTCAGCTGGTAGCCGACCACCTTGACGCCCTTTCCACCCGTGAGCCCAAGGGGCTTCACAACGACCGGCCTTCCAAAGTCGTCTATCCACGAGCACATCTCGGAAACGTCCTCAAAGACGCGGAAGAGCTTTCTTCCAGGAATTTCGTACTCTTCCATAAGCGAGCGGGCGAAGGCCTTGTCCGTCTCAAGCTGGGCGGCTTCCCTGCTCGGCCCGACAGCGGGGATTCCGTTCTCCTCCAGCAGGTCAACTATGCCCCTCTCAAGCGGTGCCTCCGGACCTATGAAGGCAAGCTCTATCCCCCATTCCAGGGCGAGTTCGAGGACTTTCTCGACGTCGGTTTCCCTTGCCATGCCGTAGCCCTTCGCGAGCCTCGCGAGGCCGGGGTTCCTGTGCTTCGAGACGACGTAAAGCTCGGCGCCGTCCCTCACAAGCGCCTCACCGATGGCGTTCTCCCTGCCACCGCCTCCAACGAGCAGAACTTTCATGAGTTTCACCATTTATTTGTTAAAAATTCAAGTTTTTAAGCTTTATTTTTACATAAAAACGGCAAAGCTTATAAACGTCAGGGTGAACTCTATCCGGTGGATACCATGAAGGTGCTCGTGGTGATGGGGAGCAAGAGCGACTCCCACATAGCCGAGAAAGTTGCAGGGGTTCTCGACGAGTTCGGCGTTGAGTACGACGTCGAGGTCGCTTCAGCCCACAGAAACCCGGAAAAGGTTGAAAAGCTCGCAAAGAAGGACTACGACGTTTTCATAGCCATAGCCGGGCTGAGCGCCGCCCTGCCTGGGGTCATAGCCGCCCACACAGTCAAACCTGTCATAGGCGTTCCCGTTTCGGCCAAGCTCGGTGGTCTCGACGCACTCCTCAGCATAGCCCAGCTCCCACCGGGCGTTCCCGTCGCCACTGTCGGCATAGACAACGGAAAGAACGCGGCGTTACTGGCGGTGGAGATTCTCGCGGTAAAGGACGAGAAACTGAGGGAAAAGCTCGAAGAGTACAGGGAAAGG
>DRGF01000177.1 GCA_011050175.1 Thermococcus sp.
ATTCTCCCCGAGAAGCCCCTGCTCCCAGAACGATGTGGCGTTTGCCGCTGTGTCCATCCTCACCACCTCATCAGAAAGTTCGGAAGGGATAGCCCTTTCCCCACCGAGTTTAGTCCGTCCTTTGGAGCCCTCCCTGTGTTGTTGACCTCGGGGCTGTGGTCCTTTATCGTGACGACCAGCAGGGGATAGTAAGCCCTTGTGCTCTCGTAATACATAGACGTTCTCCATATCGGGATCACAACCCTCTCAAGGGCCTTCCATTCGGGCGAGGGGTTTGAAACCGTGAGCTTCGCCACTCCAATGGAGTCGGGCTCCTCCGCATAGAACGGGCTGACGTGATAGCGGCAGATTACGCCGGCTTCCAGCGTGCCGTAGAGGGCGTACTTCTCCCTGCCCACAATGAAGTGGTCCACGCTAAGCTCGCCGACTTTGACGTCTACATCCACGGGGGCCTCAATGAACCCGGTTAGGGAATCGTGGGGCGGCACGATCAGGGGCTCCTTGAACTTCACCATGAGGAGTCTCACGCCGTAACCAACCGCCGGAGCCGGGAGGACTTTGAGTTCCTCCCCGTTGTTTTTGATTATCCTCTCCACATCGTCCCGCCGGTATCTGACCCGATTTTCGCTCTCCTCAAGGAGGTGAATTTTTTTATCGCCAACTTTGATGAACTGGGTCTTTAGTTTGTGCTCTCCGAACATGGGTAAAAGTAGGGCATAAGAAAATTTAAAGTTTGTTTTAGAATATTGAAATGGGATGAATCGGGCATTCTGGACCTATATCCTCAATCTAGAGGTGGTTGTGCTGAAACAGAATGTCCTGGAAAGGAATGGGTTTCAGTCCACGTCTCTCACCGGCGAACCTCGCCAAGTCGAAGACCCCTTTTGCATGTCCTATAACTCCAACATCCGCCGTCGCAACGGTCTCGAAGCCCTTTAGCTCGTGGTCCGGGCTCTTAACGAGCAGTACCTCTCCCGGAACGTCAAACTCCGAGAGGAGCTCGGCCGTTAGTGCCCTAACAACACCGCTCCTGGAATTGTTTTTTCCGTAGAAGAATATGGCTTTCTGAGGGGAAAGCCCTGCCAGGGCAGAGACGATAAGTTTTAGGTTCTCTCGGGTTTTCTCGTGCGGTTTGTACTTCCCCTGGTACTTCAAATCCCTGACGAGCCCGTCCTCGCAGAGTATTGCCTTTCCCTCAAGGAGGGACTCAAGGGTTATGAGGACGTTGAAACCGTCTATTGCCAGAATCTTCCCGGCGAGCTCTTCGGGTTTCAGGAGTTTTTCCTTAACTTCCGCAATCCAACCGTCGGAGAAGACGCACCTGGCCTGGAGGTGCCGCTCTTTTTTTGTAAGCCTGTAGTGGTTGGCGACGAATTCTAGCGCGTAGCTTTTCCGGTAGCCCCGGTTGAGGAGGTACTTGAGGTCGCGGTAGGCTTCCGACAGCATGAAAAAAGAAACGGTGGAAGCTTAAATAACCTTCTCCATGAGCTCCTCTCCGGCGTGAATTTTGAGCTTTACCTTTCCGTCGAGCAGGGAGCTTTTGACCTTCCGCGTGAGTATCTCGTCCACCTGGAAGATCCCGGCCGGGTGCTTCATCCAGATTTCGATTAGTATGGGCTGTTCCGCGTTCCCTTCTTTGATTTCGACGCGGTCTATGGCCATTGCCGAAACCGCGTGTATGTCGACCTTGTCCTTCTTGTGGACGAGCCTGCTCCTTCCTGCTTCCATGTCGCAGCCGTCCGCTATCGTGACGAGCGAGCCCTCGATCGTGGTGCACGGCACGTGCTCGTCGTGGGTGTAAACCGCGTTGAGCGTGAGCGCCTTGAGGAGGAGCGGGTCGTCGCTCTCGAACTCGCTGACGAGTTTGTCTATTATCGGCTCCGTGAGCAGGGCGCTGAACTCGTAGTGGTTTATCCTGTGTATCATGTTGCCGACGTCGTGGAAGAGGGCGCCGAAGGAGACGATGAACTTGCTCCAGCGGAAGGGTTTGCCGAGCTTTTCCGCCGTGGTCTCGATTCCAAACTTTTTGATGGTCCTCAGCAACTCCAGCGCACGCCTCGTTGTGAGGAGAACGTGAATCGGCCCGTGGTCGTTGAAGCCGTAGACGTTCAGAACGATGTAGTTGGTCGTCTCGAAGTAGTAGTGATACTCCCTGAACGCCCTCTCGTACATCTGGTAGAGTCCCTCGTCTCCCATTAGTTCCCTAATCTCGCCCAGCAGTTCTTCTTCAGTGTACATATCTCTCACCCAAATGCATGGAGAATAGGAGGTTTTAAGGGTTTTGAACGCCTGAACGAAAATAACCCCTGGAACGGCTGTTGAGCTTGGACAGAAAACAGCTCACTCCAGCATGCCCTCGAGCTCGAGAATCTTCTTTGAACGGAGGTAGACGACGGGGATGCCCCTCTCGCGGAGCCTCTTTTTCAGACCCTTGTCGTTGGTGCAGACTATGACCCGCTTGTTTTTTGCCGCAAAGTCGAGAATCTGGTCGTCTATCGGCCTCTCACCGAAGCGGCCTATCTCCACGGTCTCGAACCTCTCCGCCAGCTTCTTTGCCATTCTGATGGCCATCAGGTCTTTTCCGCGGGACTTTCTTTCTATGACGTCGAGCTCGTCCAGCACAACGTTTGGAACCACGATTCTGAACTTTACGTCGAGGATTCTGTTAAGCTCGCCCACTATGTCAACACCAAACTGGCCCGGGACGAGGAGGAAGTTGGTGTCTGGAACGACGAGCCACTCTCTTTTCTCCATAACTACCACCAGAAAGGAAAGAGAAAAGGGCTCACTCCCTGATGAAGCCGTAGCCTATGAGGCGCCACCTGCTTCCGACCTGTCTGCTGATGGCGACCCTGTCTCCGACCTCGGCACAGATGGGTATCTGGAGCTTCAGCTCGACCTCATCCTTGCCGAGCCCGGTGACGAGGCCCATCGTTCTGGCGGTTCCAACGTTGAGGAGGAGCACTTCCCTCCTCTTGATCGGCTCGACCTTGAGCTC
>DRGF01000215.1 GCA_011050175.1 Thermococcus sp.
ATACAACCGCATGCCCTTCCCGGGACCGGGATTGGCAGTCCGCGTCCTTGGAGAGGTCACGCCGGAGAAGGTTGCCATCGTTAGAGAAGCTAATGCTATAGTCGAGGAGGAGATCGAGAAGGCTGGACTGAAGCCCTGGCAGGCATTCGCCGTTCTGCTGGGAGTGAAGACCGTCGGCGTTCAGGGCGACATAAGGGCCTACAAGGAGACGATCGCCGTCCGCGTCGTTGAGAGCCTCGACGGCATGACCGCCAATGCCATGAACGTTCCCTTTGAGGTCCTGCAGAGGATAGCCTTCAGGATAACCAGCGAGATTCCCGAGGTTGGAAGGGTGCTCTACGACATCACCAACAAGCCTCCGGCAACGATTGAGTTCGAGTGAAGGTTTATTTATCTTCATTTCCAACTTTAACCGGTGAGAGTATGGGCGAAATCATCGAGGTCATATATGAAAATGGGGTGCTGAAGCCCCTCAAACCCCTCAAGCTGAAGGAGGGTCAGAAACTCAGAGTGAGGATTTACAGCGGGGACTTCCTTGAGCTTACGAGAGAAATGCGGAAGAAAGTGACGCCTGAGAGATTTAGAGAGGACCCAACGGACTACCTCCTGAAGCTCAGGGAGGAGGAGACATGAGAGTAGTCATTGATACATCAGTCGTGTTTCATCTGTTCTCCGACTTTTATCCGGAAAGGACTGAGGTCGCCGAAAGGCTCATAGAGCATGCACAGCTCGGCTTTGTAGAGCTCTACGCCCCGAGGCTGGGGGAGGTTGAGTTCGTCGCGGTTCTTTCACGATACTTTGACCGAGAGCAGGTTGAGAGAGCCCTCGCCTATTACAGCGAAATAGTCGCGTGGGTTCCAGAGGAACTGCTCATCGAGGAGCTTCGAGAAGTGGCCTTTCAGACACACCACCGGGCCTCTGACATCTATTTCATCGCAACCGCCCGTTATCTTGACGCGGTTCTGGTTACGAACGACAGAAAGATGGCTGAACTGGCAAAATCACTTGGTTTGAGGGCATTTTATCTCGTTGAAGAATCCGACGCCTTCTTCAAACTCTTGGAGGTGGGTGAATGATTTTGATTATGGACAACGGCGGGCAGTACGTCCACAGGATTTGGAGGACTTTGAGATACCTCGGAGTTGAGGCCAAGATAATCCCCAACACGACGCCGCTTGAGGAGATAAAGGCCATGAAGCCAAAGGGCATAATCTTCTCAGGCGGCCCGGACATCGAGAAGACCGGCAACTGCTCCGCCATCTTGGAGCACTACGACGAGTTCAACGTCCCGATCCTTGGCATCTGTCTTGGCCACCAGCTGATAGCGAAGTACTTCGGCGGAAAGGTTGGGAAGGGTGAGAAGGCCGAATACAGCCTCGTTGAGGTGGAGATACTGGAGGAGAACAACATCTTCCGGGGACTTCCGAAGAGGCTCAAGGTCTGGGAGAGCCACATGGACGAGGTGAAGGAGCTTCCTGAGGGCTTCAAGCTCTTGGCCAGGAGCGAGACCTGTCCGGTCGAAGCTATGAAGCACGGGAGCCTGCCGAT
This sequence comes from Thermococcus sp., assembly GCA_011050175.1. Classification (GTDB taxonomy): domain Archaea; phylum Methanobacteriota_B; class Thermococci; order Thermococcales; family Thermococcaceae; genus Thermococcus. The sequence goes on from DRGF01000215.1 coordinate 1,549, forward strand.
ATACGGCGTGCAGTTCCACCCCGAGGTCTTCCACACGGAGCGCGGGGCGGATATTTACCGCAACTTCGCGGAGCTCTGTGGGGAGCTCAGCTAGTCGGTCCTCTCCCCATCTTTTTATCGGCAACGGGTTCTCCCATCATCGCTCCTCCATAATTTTGAGGCCACATCTGAAAAGTCTTGCTGGTTACGATTGGGAATTGCAAATTAGAAAACTTTTTAAGGTTTTAGTTCTTACTCTTTATGGTGATAGCTTGGGGCACACGGTCTACTACCTCACCAGAATTGATAGATGGAAGGAGTTCAGGGTGTTCCTGAAGAAGGTCTGCGAAGGGCTCGGCTTCAGTTTCCTTGAGAGCGAAGATGCCGTCATAATTTTTCCAGAATGCCACGGCGTCGAGCCCATGGAGATAAAGAAGAGAGGTAAGGGGTTCGTCAAGACGAACCTCGTTGAACCTTGCCATTCTATCTATCTGCTCATGCTTCACTCGGTTTCTTCCTTTGGCTCTGTCGAGCTCTGGGAGGACTGATCCGTGAGATAGACCTCCAGTATCCTAACCGGTCTGGCGCTCCTGAATGTTCTGTCCTCCACAAGGACCTTTACGACTCTTCCGGGCTCCGCCTCCTCGACCGCCGGAAGCCAGTAGAAGCCGGGCTTGATGTTGGCCGCCATGTCGTCGTGGATGAAAACCCTGACTAAGTCGTTCTTGACTTCCTCGACCGTCCCGTAGGTGTAATCCCTTCCGAAAGTGGCCTTGAAGTAATGGCGGAAGAGAAGAACCGCCACGGCTATTGCCCCTACGTAGGCGTAGTAGTGGTAGATTTCCGGAGATGCAAGCTTCAGCAGTGAGTATCCGAGGAAGGCCAGGAAGGATATGAGGGAAATTCCGTAGTAGAAAACCCTGTACGGTTTTTCTTCGATGAGGAAGTTGCCGTAACGAATTATGAAGTAGCGGAGGTAGAGGAAGTAGGGGATTGAAACCGCCAGCAGGTAGAGGGGGGTGCCTGTTAGGAATACGACAGCGAAGTTGACCACGAGGTAGGTCATGAAGCAGAGCTGGAGATGGAGGCTGATGAGTTCGTGGAAAGTGAAATTTCGTTTTTCCGTCACGCCTCTTGTTATTTTTAAATCCGGAGGCTTACTCGACGGGACAGGAAAAAGGAACCCCCTTATTGTATCCATGCACTTTCCAAAGGCGGACTCGGCCGTGGAGCCGATCGTATAAAGAAAGCTTTCGATGTCCATATTATTTACCCCCTTGTTTCAGTTTCCGAATACGAGCGTTTTGGTTGTTTCATCAAGCTTGAATGTCGGGTAGTTGAATTCCGAGCCGTCCCATACTGAATGTTTGCAGTACTCGGTTAGACCGTCCACACTGCATTTCAGGAAGTAGTACGACACACTTGTGTAATCATCGGGGACGCTTGCTCCAAC
>DRGF01000015.1 GCA_011050175.1 Thermococcus sp.
GGAGTACTTCAAGCCCGAAAGGGTCTATAAGCGGAGGATTGCCCAGAACAAATGCTACAACTGCGGCTTCCCCGTAAAGGACGACTATCTACATTGCCCCAACTGCGGGGCGGAGCTTAAGGAAAAGTGTAAGAACTGCGGGGCTCTGAAGCCCATTCACCTTCAATTCTGCCCGTACTGTGGCGTCAGGGTTGAGGGGATGGAAGAAAAGGGTTAGAGTTCCTCTTCCCTGAACTTCCTCAGCTCCTTTTCCATTATGCGCTTTGCCTGCTCTTCGACCATGGGCTTAACGAGTTCTATAACGCGCTCCTTCAGCTCCTCCAGGCCCTCACCGTTGAGCGCTGAAATCCTCAGCAGTTTAAGACCCCTGTCCCTAACGAACTCCTCGACCTGCTTGATCTTTTCCTCATCGGCGATGTCCACCTTGTTGAGGACGACAATGAACGGGAACTCCCCGAACTCCTTGTAAATCTCCTCGAAAAGGTGCATCTGCTCCTCAATCGGGAAGCCGCAGTACTCGCTGGGATCAAAGATGTAGACGATGACCTTCCCGAGGTGCTTGAGGGCGAGGATTGCCTGCCTCTCCACCTCGTTCCTCTCGCTGAGCGGCCTGTCGAGCAGTCCCGGGGTGTCGATGACCTGGTACTTGAGGTAGTGCTCCTCGAACTGGCCGACGTTTATGCCCTTCGTCGTGAACGGGTAGCTCGCGACCTCCGGCTTCGCGTTGGTCAGGGCCCTGAGCAGCGTGCTCTTGCCAACGTTGGGGTGCCCTGCTATGACGACGGTCGGGAGCTCAAGGTCAACAACCGGGAGGTCCTTCAGCACGTTCCTCGCCTGATTGAGGTATTCGAGGTCGTCGGCGATGTCGTTGATGACGTCGGCAACGCGGGCGTAGTACTGCCTCCTCAGTCTGGCTATCTCGTCCGGGTCTCTGGAGTACCGTATCTTTTCGACGTAGCGCTGTTCGAGGTTTCTGATGGTCTTTATGGCCCAGTTGACGTGGGCCAGCGAGCGGTGGAACTGGTCGCGGTCAACGAGCGTATCGACCAGCTCCCTGTAGAACGGGGGAAGCTCCGAGACTCCGGGCGTCCTGTCCAGGAGTTTCTTCAGGTTGTCGCGGATGACGTTGGAGATTGTCCTAATCCTAAGCTCCTCCCTCTGCCGGGCTTTCATTACGCGGTTGCCCTTAGGGGTGAATGCCGAGGCGGCTTTCTCCGCCCTCCTGAAGGCCTTATCGATAATCTCGTCAGCGGTAAGGACGGTTGGCATCTTTTCAAAGGGGTTCTTCATAACTCTCACCTCTCAGTTCTCTTTTCTCTCGCGGTGCTTAACTTTTCCACGGGGTATTTAAAGGTTCGCTAAAGCTCGATGACTCTGCCGACGTGGAGGGGCTCAATCCTCTCGCCCAGCCCTGCTTTCAGAAACGCATACGCGTCCGGTCCCGTGCAGTGGCCGGAGTAGAGCCTTTCGGCGTCGATTCTCTCGATGACATCTTTTAGAATCTCTTTTTTCGCAAACCCCAGGTGGAAGCCTCCAATCAGCGCGCGGACAGGCTTTCCAAGGACGTCCTCCGCATGCCAAACTATGTTCAGGACTCCTGAGTGGCCGCAGCCGGTGACCACCGCCGTAGAGTTCCCAAGGTCTACGATCAGGGCGATATCATCGGGAACAATGTCTCTGGTAATGCGGCCGTTTTCTTCAATATACCCAACGGCCCTGTCCCACGTGCGCCGTTCTATTTCTCCAGAGCTCCACAGTCCCGGTGCGAACTCGAAGGGTTCTTCTTTCAGGACGAACTCCGCCCCAAGCCCCTCAAGCTCCTCCCTCATGAACGGGATTCCTATCTCACGTTTTCTTGGCTTCAGCGCAATCCTTCTCTGGAAGATTCTGGGGTGGGCGATTACCTTTAACGGCTTCGACCGGGCTTCAAGGAGCGCCTTCATACCGCCCGTGTGGTCGTAGTGCCCGTGGGTTATAAAGAGATAGTCCAATGAATTGGGCTCGATTCTCAAGGCCTCCATGTTGCGGAGGAGCACGTCCCCGTCGGCCCCAGTGTCGATGAGTACTTTCCTGCCCCTGTGTTCCACAAAGGCAGAGAATCCATGTGCGCCCAGAAGGCCCTTCACGAACCCTGCGTGGTTCTCATAGACTACGGTCAGTTTCATTCGAATCACTCGAAAAGTTTATGTTTTGCACCATTTAAATTCTTCTGTGATTGCTATGGTATCGCCTATAGACTACGTTGTGTCGTTAATCTCTGGAATGATAATCGCGCTCGGCTCCTGGTTGCCGGTCGGGCCGGAAGGCCACTCCCTCACCACCATTCTAGAGGCCATTGCCCCATCGTACCAGGCTTATTTTGTCCCATCGTATCTGGGTGTGACGTTTGCCGTCCTCTTCTATTTCAGGGAGCGGATAGCACTCGGCTCCCACAATGCAATTAAAAGACGTCCTGATTCGGACATGATGTACTTTATTTACACCTCCGTTTTCACCCTGCTGGTGGGGTATCCAATCATGAAGAGAGTTTCCGACGCGATAGGTCCAACCACCTCGGACCTGATAAACGCCCTCGTTGGCCTTGGGATGATTATGATCGGCCTTCTAGCTGGTACGCACTTTCGAGCACCCCTCGAAGGGGCCGAAAGCAGTATCAGGAAGGAAAAGGACGAAGCCACCCTGGTGGATGCGGTGATCTCGGGGCTGGCCCAGGGTGTCTCTCTAATCGGCGGACTTTCAAGGAGCGGCTTTGTGCTCCTCGGCCTTGTGAGCACGGGTATGGGCGTAAAACGGGCCCTTGAGCTGAGCTTCCTTGCGGCGCCGGCGTACCTGATACTAAAGCTCGCCTTCATAGAGGAGAGCGGCCCGGAGCTCCCCGTTGGGCTGCTCTTCGCCGCGTTCGTGGGGGCGTTCGTGGTGAGCTTTGTAACGATGAAGCTCCTCCTTAAACTAGCCGACA
>DRGF01000019.1 GCA_011050175.1 Thermococcus sp.
GTAGAGCAGCCTCGCCATCGCATAGAGGCCGGCCTTGACCACAAAGGCGGAGAACATTGCCGTTATCGGGTGCGGTGCGGCCTGGTATGCGTCAGGTGCCCAGGCGTTGAGCGGGAAGAGCTCCGCCTCAACGGCCAGGCCGAAGACTATAAGCGCCAGCCCGACCTGGGCAACGGTGGCGTCCATTCCGCCGGCGAGCTGGGCTATCTGGGCCATGTTGAGGGTTCCGAGCGAGCCGTAGATCAGCGCGACACCGATGAGGAAGAAGCTTGAGCCTATTCCTCCGAGGACGATGTACTTCATTGAAGCCTCCGCGGCCTCGCCGGTCTTGTTGTAAGCGGTAAGGGCGTAGGCGCTGATTGCGGTTATCTCCATGAAGACGAACAGGTTGAACAGGTCGCCGGTGGCTATCATGCCGGTGGCTCCGAGCATCAGCAGGAGGAAGAGCATGGCGTACTTGTCGATGGGTTCAATCTCGACTGCCCTGACGCTGAAGACCGCCATCATGAAGCTGACCGCAGCAACGATGAGCACGAAGAGAGCCGCGAAGTGGCCGAGGTAAAGGTTGATTCCAACGGGTGGCTTCCATCCGCCTGCCACGACTATTATCGGCTGTCCCGTCGTGTAAACCTGCTGGAAGACCCACGCCGCGATTACGGTCTGAAGTGCGGTGATGACTACGAGGTAGTACTTAACGGTCTTCTTTCCAAGCCCCTTGATCAGGGGCACGAAGAAGGCGCTTATGAGGGGTAACGCTATGAGGAGTGAAGCGTACTGCCCGTTCATCCTCTCAACCTCCTTATCTCCTCAATGTTGAGTGTTCCATACTTCTCGTGGAGTATTATGGCAACGCTAAGGGCCATGGCAGTGGTGGCAACACCGATGACTATTGCCGTGAGAACGAGGGCCTGAGGTATCGGGTCAACGGCCTGGCTCGGCCTGATTCCTTCGCTAAGTATGGGCGCGCTCTTTCCGGCAACGTAGCCGACGCTGACCAGGAGAAGGTTAACGCCGGTTTCCATTATGCTCAGTCCGATGAGTATCTTGAGGAGGTTCTTCTTGACCAGGATTGCGTAAAGACCTATCAGTATGAGTGAGATGGCACCGAAGTAGTAGACTGAAATCATTCGCTCACCTCCTCTTTGAGCATGTTGTCGATGATTCCGCTCAGCTCGGTGCCGACCTTGAGGCCGATGATAGTGTAGATTATGGGGATGAACCCGCCGCTGAGGAGCCTGCCGATGTTGTCAGCGCCGAAGCCCCAGTCCTGCCATATCCAGTCGTAGAGGAAGTAGCCGCCTATGACAAGGCCGATGAGGCCGACGAGCACGTAGGCCACTCCAACGGCACCCTCGGTCTTCTCGAAGGCCCTGTGCGGTATCTCGTACTGGACGAACGCCATGTAGAGCAGCAGAAACGCCGTCGCTATAGTGGCTCCGCCTGGGAATCCTCCACCCGGAGTGAGGTGTCCGTGGATGAAGATGTACGCACCGAAGAGCACCACGAACGGGAACAGCAGCGTCGTCCCAGTGGTGAGGACTATCGAACCCTCGGTCTTGGCGGTTCTCTTCTTTTTCTTCCTCCAGAGGAGGGCACCCACACCGGTTGAGGCTATGAACAGGACGGTGACCTCACCGAGGGTATCGAATCCACGGTAGTTGACGACAACGGCGGTAACCGCGTTGACCGCGCCGGTCTGTTCCTTAACGTGGTCAAGGTAGTACTGGCCGACGAGCATCTTGTCCTCGCCAAAGGGGACTCCGGCGAGTCCCTGGGCGAGCCAGTAACCTATGATGAGCAGGGAGATTATCGCGAGCGCACGCTTGAGCATTTTCACCACCTCACCCACCAGCCGGGCTTCTCCTCTTCCTCGGTCTCAAAGCGCTGGGTTCTCTTGATGGCGAAGATGAATATCGCACCGCTGAGTGCCGCGCCTATTGCCGCTTCGGTCATCGCTACGTCCGGCGCCTGCAGTATTAAGAACAGCAGCGATGCGAACAGGCTAACCGCGGCCATTCCAACGGTTGCCGCGAGCAGGTCGCGCCACTCGACGGCAAGTATTGCGGAGATTATCATTACACCAACTATTATGTACTCAATGCAGGTTATGCAGTTCATTCTTCACCACCCTCCTCGGCGGGTGCCTCTTCAACTTCTCCCCTCTCCTTGGCCTCCAGGTGCTCGCGGTACTTGTCGACAACGCTGCCCTCCCAGAGGGGGATTCCGCTCTTGTAGGCGGCCCTGATGAGCGCGTGGGCGCTTATCGGGTTGGTGAGCAGCAGGAATACTGCAATGACTATGCTCTTAGTAAGCCACGCGGCACTTCCAAAGTCGGTGCCGAGCGCCCAGATGCCGACACCTACCATGACGCCAAGGCTTCCGAGGGTCGCGCTCTTGGTCGAGGTCTGCATTCTGTTGTAAACGTCGGGCATCCTGATGAGACCCAGGGCCGACAGGAGGTAGAAGAACGTTCCTATGAGGACGAGAACCTCTCCGATTATCGCAAGAGCGTTCATAGGCCTCCCTCCATGTAGCGCGCGAATGCTATCACGCCGCCAAAGGCGAGTATCGCGTAGACCAGGGCCACGTCGAGGAATATCATTCTCTGGTAGTAGAGCGCGAAGAGCACCATGAGTCCCGCTGTTATTGTCGTCATGATGTCAACGGCAACGAGCCTGTCGACGGTGGTCGGGCCCCTGAAGACCCTGTACATGCTGAGGAGCGTTGCTATCGCTATCAGGGCGAGATAAACGTTTATCCCTATCATCCGAAGATCACCTTCAGGAACTTTTCAAAGGGCTCGGTTATGTTCTTAGAAGCGCCATCAACTGAATCGTCCTTCACGTCAATCCAGTGGATGAAGTACTTGTCCCCGTCAACTTCGAGGGTTATGGTTCCCGGCGTCAGGGTTATTGAGTTAGCAAGGGCGAGCTTTCCAACGTCGTTCTTTAGAAC
>DRGF01000194.1 GCA_011050175.1 Thermococcus sp.
AGATAATAGAGTACATCTATGCAATAGTCTCGAAGACGAGGAGCGATGAAAGGCTGCTCTTCGGGGCCTCGCCGAGGGCCAGCGAGCACCTCCTCTACGCGGCCAGGGCTTCCGCCTTCCTCGACGGCAGGGACTACGCCATTCCCGATGATGTTAAAAAAGTGGCTCAAGCTGTTTTATCTCACAGGCTCCTCCTGAAGGCCGAGTACGAGCTGGAAGGAGTCAGCACGAAGGAGATAATACGGGAAATCATCGAGGAGACCGAGGTGCCGGTGTAGAGAATGAAGAGGGAAGACTTCATCGCGACTCTCTCGCTCCTGCTGGTCCTTGAGGGCTACCTCGGGGACAACGTAGTCCCGGCCTTATTGGGGTTTGGGTTGGCGGTTTACCTGTTTATGTTGCGATCGAAGGCCAATTTCGACATTAGAGGGGAGAGGGTTATCGAAGAGAACAGGCTGGAGGAGGGCAAAAGCGAGAAGGTGACGGTTAGGCTGGAGAACAGAGGGGAAAGTGCAGTTGTAAAGATAACCGAGCAAACTGAGGACTTTGAGGTCTCCGGTATTTCTCCTTCCCTTCTGGAGAGCGGCGAATCGAGGGAGTTTACCTATTATTTAACCCCCAGGTACAAGGGCGAGTTTTCCCTAAAGCCCGCCAAGATTATAGCCGAGGACGAGCGCGGGCTTTATTTCGAGGAGTTTGAAGTGGGGAAGGAGGAGAAGGTCTTCGTGTATCCTTCTGTTGAGGGCATAAAGGAAGCGGCGAGGGCGGACTACAACATAAGGCTCGCCGAGCTCTACAAGAAGAGCCAGTTCGTAGGCACCGAAGGCCTCGAGATAAAGGACCTGAGGGAGTACAGGCACGGCGACGACTTCAAGAGGATAGACTGGAAGGCCAGCGCTCGCCTGGGGGAGCTCATAATAAGGGAGATGCTGAAGGAGAGCGACGCGGACGTTTACATCTTCGTCGACAACACGAGCGAGATGAGGAAGGGAATACGGATGGCAAAGGTTGACTACGCGGCGACTCTCGCTCTGCAGCTCGCGGCAACGCTCATCAAGAACTACCGCGTTGGGATGGTCATCTACGACGAGGAGAATGCAGAGTTCATCAAAGCTGCCAAGTCGATGGCGCACCTTGAGACCATGAGGCGGAAGCTTAACCTGAGGTGGAAGAGGGGGGCGATGAGCTTAAGGGCAAAGCTTGAGGTGAAGCTCAGCAGGAAGGGGAGGGAGTTTCTGAACAAGGTTCTGCCCCTCAAGAAGGGCAGGAGGGGAAGTAAAGGGGTATTCGAGGGCCTATCCCTCATAAAGATGCCCTCCTTCCTGATATTCATAAGCGACCTCAACAACCCGTCCGATTTGTATAAAGCAGTTGCGCAGGCGAAGTGGAACCACAGGGTTCTGGTGTTGTCCCCGAATCCGGTACTGTTCTACTCCGGGGAGCTCGACAGGGAGACGCTGAAGAGGCTTTACCGGGCTTATTTGGAGAGGGAGAAGATACTGAAGAGGTTCAACGCTTTAGCCCCGACCATAGACCTCGGGCCGAGCGACTACGTGAGGGAGATAGCGAAGGTGGTCTAGATGATAGGAGTTATAGCGTCCGTAATAGCGGGGCTGGTGCTCAATGAGTACGTTATGGTTATTGGGCCAGTTGTCTTCGCCCTTTCCCTGAAGAACAGGGATTTGGGCCTTGTTGGGTATTTTCTGTATATCCTCTACTCGGGCTCGAAGGTCGTGGCTGGAGATGTTTACACCTATGGGGAACTCATGAACGCTTTGATGGTTGCCTTCTCTGGAGTTCTTCTCCTCGACGACGTTCTGAGGGGAAGTGTAAGGTTTAGAAAAAGCGAATTAATACCCACCCTCTTCATCCTCCTGGGTCTTGTGCTCCCGGAGAGCTTCCTGGCAGGAGGGGTTCTGTACTTCATCATGCTCAGGCCGGACTGGAGGGCCGCGCTGCCCGTCATCGGGGTTATTGTGGCCTTAGTGCTCCTGAGAGAGAACCTCACAAACCTAGGTGCTTCGGGACAGGCCGTTGTTTTCGGGAGCTTCGCGCTGTTTACGCTGGCTCTTTCCTTCCTGATGAAAGACCTCAAGAGGGTGGAAATGTTTAAGTGAAATTTTGAAAGAAACCAAAAGTGATGCAAAGCTACGCTGTAAGTTAAGGATTAACGATAAGAAATGTCCCCATAAGAGCTAATAAAGGAATAGTACCTACCGAAATATTAATATTTGCCTGAAGGTACCCAACGTAAGATGGCAGAGTCAGCTAATTGCACACGTGTTGTGAGTTATAAAACGGTGACTACGATGAGGACTTCAATAGCAATTCCCTCCAAAGTCTTAGCTAAGGAACTTGGTTTTAATTATGCGTTAGATGCGCTCATTTTTAATGTCAAGAAACCAAAAGGGGGTTGTTCAATGAATGAAAACAAGTATTTCGTCCACCCGTTAGCTGTTGTTGAGGATGGCGCCGAAATAGGCGAAGGGACGAGGATATGGCACTTCGCCCACGTGCGTAACGGTGCCAAAATCGGCGAAAACTGCAACATAGGAAAGGACGTTTACATCGACGTTGACGTTGAAATCGGCAACAACGTGAAAATCCAGAACGGCGTGAGCGTCTATCACGGAGTTAAAGTTGAGGATGACGTTTTTCTCGGCCCGCATATGACATTTACAAACGACCTCTATCCAAGAGCCTTCAACCAGGACTGGGAGGTTGTGCCAACTTTGGTTAAGAAGGGAGCGAGCATCGGAGCGCACGCTACGATAGTCTGTGGCGTTACAATAGGCGAGTACGCGATGGTCGGTGCTGGAGCAGTAGTTACCAAGGACGTCCCACCTTTTGGTCTAGTTTTTGGAAACCCCGCCCGCTTGAAGGGCTTCGTCTGCTACTGTGGAAGAAAGCTGAATG
>DRGF01000212.1 GCA_011050175.1 Thermococcus sp.
GCTATCCTGTCGGCGTCGCCGTCCTGCGCGATGACCAGGTCAACGCCGAGCGTCCTCGCGAGCTCGCCGAGGTAGGCTATGTTCTCGTACCTCGGCTCCGGCTTCCTTCCCGGGAAGTGGCCGTCAACGTGGGCGTTCACGCTTATCACTCTGGCGCCCATCTCTCTGAGTAGGTAAGGTGCCAAAACGCTCCCAGCGCCGTTGGCGCCGTCGTAGAGGACTTTCAGGCTGGTCTCGTGGTTCACGAAGTCGAGGACGGCCCCCATGTAGTCATCGATGATATCCATGGCTTTTACTGTCTTTATCTCATCCCACTGAGCCTTCCTGAAGTTTCCGGAAAAAACGAGTTCCTCGAGCTCCCCCTCCTGCTCGACGTAGAACTCCGTCCCGTCGCCGTTGAAGACCTTTATGCCGTTGTCCGTCGGGGGGTTGTGGCTCGCCGTTATCATAACTCCGCCGTCGGCGTGCCTTCTCGTCCCCCATGCCAGAGTGGGCGTCGGGATCAAACCAAAATCGATGACTTCAGTCCCCGTCGAGAGGAGCCCCGAGATGAGGGCGCTCTGGAGCATCACGCTCGATGTCCTGCCATCCCTGGCAACGGCCACGGTTTCTCCGTCTATGTACGTCCCCATGGCCTTGCCGATGTTCATTGCGAGTTCCGGCGTGACCTTCTTCCACAGCGTCCCGCGAATTCCAGCGGTACCGAAGAGCTTCATATCACCACCATGACTACTTGGGGGGCGGTTTAAATACCTTTAGTGGCGTATATAGCCAGCCCCCTGTAGTTCACGAGGCGTGTTCCGGGGGGAATGGGGTCCCCGCTGAAGGGGAGGATGTAGACGGGTTTTTTGATAGTGCGTCCAAGCCTTAGGATGGGTCTGACGATCTCCGGCGTTGGGCGGACAGAGTATATTACGTCCGCATCTCTGTATATTTCGAGCCTCGGATTGAATACGTCGTCCCTTATAGCGTTCAGTCCGGCTTTTCTGGCATTTGCCACGGCTTTTTCGTTCCAGTCAATGACAGTTACATCGTATCCAAGCTCTCTGAGCTTCAGGGCAACGCTAAGTTGAAATCCAACCCCTATTTCGACGGCCCGTTTTCCGGGGGAGTTCTCGGCGATGAAGTATGCAAATTCTTCGATTGCCATGGATGCCCCTCCTGCGCCCCCCCTAAAAAACTTAACGTTAGTAACGAAAGTTTTATACACGTTCCTCACTCTAGGTATCACCAGGGATGATTAAACTTCTATGAGTTAGTGGAGGTTTGAGTATGAGGGAAGAGGATATAATTGAGAAGCTCCAGAAGCTGGGTCTGACGAAGTACGAGAGTCTGGCATACGTTACTCTCCTTAAGTTGGGTCCGAGCAAGGCAACAGACATAACGAGGGAGAGCGGCATTCCTCACACGAGGGTTTATGATGTTCTCAGCTCCCTTCACAGAAAGGGCTTCGTTGATGTTATGCACGGCTCGCCGAGACTTTACAGGCCGGTCAATCCGGAGGTCGTCCTGGAGAAAATAAAGGAGGATTTCATAGAGGACATAAACAACCTTAAGAGCGCCTTCATAGAGCTCTACCGTGAGGCCCACGGCCAGGAACTTCCGGAGATATGGACGATACAGGGCTTTGATAACACTCTTGAGAGGGTTGAGCACATAATTAGGAATGCAAGGCACGAGGTTCTAATAAACACGCCTTTCGAATTCCTCAAGCTCCTCAAGAACGAGATAAGGGCAAAGAAGGACGTTCTCTTCGTCATAATCACTAACATCGAGGATGAGATTCCCGATTGGTTGAAGGCCGACAACATCATACTCTCAAAGACCAGCGGTGCCCCCTGGCTCATGGCCAGCTGGATAATCGGGGACTCCGACTACGCAATATTCTTTGGAACAATACCCAAGGACAAAAGGAGGGAGAAGTTCTATTCTTTCTGGGCCAAGAGCCGGAAGGTCGTCTTCCAGTACATGCACTGGTTCTACACGATCTACTTCGACAACAGCGAACTTGTAAAGCCTGTTAACTACGCCGCCCTTCAGAAGCCTCTGACCCTCGTCAACATAAGGACCGTCATCACGCTCCTGAAAATGGCCGGGATGCCGAGAAAAGCCGAGATAAGCGGAAAGTGGGTTGACACGAGGGAACCCGTTACGCTGACTGGCGAAATAGTGGACTACGAGTACACTCCCCTCGTCGCGAATGTTACCATAAAGCTCAACGGAGAGGAGTGGAAGGTAGGGGGAATAGGCAGCTACGTGGAGGATGTGGAGGGGGAGCGCTTCATACTCCTCGACTAGCGCCAGCCGAACTCGGCCAAAAATTTCTTTTTCAACCTTTTTATCGTGCCAGAAACACCGAGGGTTCTGAAGATGGCCTTTGAGCCGTTTATTTCGGTCACGAGGGTCAGGGCGAAGCGGAGCTCCTCAACGTGCTTTCTGTCCACCCTGACGATTCCGGTCTGGCTCTTCTCGTCGAACTTGATAAACCAGGGCTTTGCCCTCGCCGAGCCGAGGGTCCCCAGTGTTGAGAGGCTCGCGTCCCATATGGCCCTCTTTATCTCGTCCTTCTTAAACGGCCTCTCACCTATAATCTGGAACGCTATGTACCTGTGCTTATCGCGAAGGGTCGGCGGGAGGTACTTTGGCTTTTCCTTCATAGGCATCTGCACAACTTTGCCCGCCAACCTTTTTAAGCTCTCCCCCGCGTCTAGGGTTAGCGAGGTGTGAGCATGGTCTGGGAGACGCCTTACTTTTCATACGCCGTGAGAGAACTGCCGAAGGGCTGTCAGCTCTGCGTTAGGGGTGAGAAGCTCGTCCTCTTCACGACCGGGGCCTGTCCGAGGGACTGCTTTTACTGCCCGCTGAGTCCCTGGAGGCGGGGAGACGTCGTCTACGCCAA
>DRGF01000146.1 GCA_011050175.1 Thermococcus sp.
CCACGCGGTCAGGGCGAACCTTTTCGACCAGCGCGACCTTGAGAACCTCGTGAAGGAGAGTTGGGAACTCCTCGGGGGCGTTGATGCCCTCATCTGGAACGCGGGGAACGTCCGCTGTGAGCCCTGTCTCCTCCACGAGGCGAGTTATATTGACTGGATTGAGGCTTCCGCCCTTCACACAGTTGCCCCCGGCTACCTGACGACGCTCCTCGTGCAGGCGTGGCTGGAGAAAAAGATGAAAGGCGTCCTCGTTTACCTCAACTCCGTCTCCATAAAGGAACCCATGCCGCCGCTCGTTCTGGCGGACGTTACGAGGGCGGGACTGGTTCAGCTGGCGAAGAGCGTTTCGAGGACTTACGGTGGGAAGGGGATAAGGGCCTACAGCGTCCTGCTCGGCAGTTTCGACACACCGGGCGCAAGGGAGAACCTCCAGAGGGTAGCCGAAGCAAAGGGAGAACCCTTCGAGGAGACCTGGGAAAGGGAGGTGCTCGGAAGAACGCCCCTCCACAGGACGGGGAGATGGAGTGAACTCGGCTCGCTCGTGGCCTTTCTCCTGAGCAAAGAAGCGGAGTACATGCTCGGCTCCACGGTTGTCATAGACGGTGCAATGACGAGAAGCGTTGACCTGTGAGAAAAATTTATTTGGTTGTGCTCAAAGGGAGTATCATGAAGAATCGCCTTATCACTGAGATACGTCAGGATTTTCGGGAATTCAAGGACTCCTGTATGGGTATTCTGCTCTACGGCTCCCACGTGAAGGGAGAAGCCACAAAGAGGAGCGACGTTGATGTGTGTTTGATCCAGCCGAAACCAGGGGTTTATGAAGAGGTTCTTAGAAAACTTGGGGGAAAGTATGACGTTAAAATTTTCGAGGAGCTTCCCCTTTACGTCCAAATCGATATCATCAGAAACCACGTAGTCGTTTACGGCGACGAGCTTGAGCTTTCGGAGTACTTTTACAGGTTCAGGAAGCTCTGGAAGGACATGGAGCACCGGATTAGGGAGAACCAGTTTGAGAGCGTAAGGGAGAAAGCAAAACTGAGGAGGCGTGCCCGTGAGAAGGCAAAGGTACTTGGAAAAGCTTGAAAGGTTTGAAGAGGAGTACGAGTTCATAAAGAGCCATGAGATGACGGACGAGGTTACCCGAAGGGCACTGCTTTACTCCCTCCAGCTCTGTGTCGATATAGCCATGGATATCGTTGCAATGCTCGTCAAGGACTTGGGCATGACCGTTGAAGACGATTATACAAACATCGAGCGGCTTAGGAAGGCAGGAGTAATATCCAACGGCGACTCTGAAATTCTGAGGAAATACAACGGCCTTAGAAATGCCATAGTCCACAAATACGACAGGCTAAATCTTAACATGGTGCAAGAGGGCCTCCAGAGAATTGACGAGCTGTATGAGATCGTCCTAAAGCTCGTAGAAACGTATGAAATCTTGGAAAGCTGAGATATCTGCAAGGTTTTTATGTAATTGTAGAAGCAGGGAACTGAACAATTATGTAGATATGTAAAAATGGTTGAATCAGAAGACGGGCGCGTAGCCCATCTCCTCCGCTATTTTCCTGAGGCGTTCTATCCTCGCCTCCGTCGGCGGGTGCGTTGAGAACAGGTTCGCCACGCTCATGCCTCTGAAGGGGTTCACAATGAACATGTGCGCAGTTGCCGGGTTTCCTTCCCTCATCGGCCTGTAGCGGACGGCCTGCTCGATTTTCATAAGTGCCCTCGCGAGCGCCCACGGCTTTCCGCTTATCTTTGCACCGCCCTCGTCCGCCAGGAACTCCCTGGAGCGGCTTATGGCTGCCTGGATGAGCATCGCCGCTATCGGGGCCAGAACGGCCACCAGTATCGCGGTGAGCACGTTGCTCGAGTCATCCTCGTCCCTTCCGAAGCCGCCGAAGATGGCTATCCACCTGGCCCAGTAGGCGAGCTGCATTATGGCTCCGGCCATCGCGGCAGCTATTGTTCCGATCAGCATGTCGTGGTTCTTGATGTGGGTCAGCTCGTGGCCGATAACGCCCTCAAGCTCGTCCCTGTCGAGGATTTTGAGCAGGCCCGTGGTCACAGCGACGACCGCGTGCTTTGGGTCCCTTCCTGTGGCAAATGCGTTTGGCGTCTCGGTCGGAATTATCGCCACCTTCGGCATCGGCAGGCCCGCGTTCTCGGCGAGCTTTCTGACTATCGCGTAGAGCTCTGGAGCTTCCATTTCATCGACTATCCTCGCGCGGTACCAGCTGAGGACGATTTTATCGCTGTACCAGTAGGTTATGAAGTTGAAGAGCATTGCAAAGAGGAACATCATGAATGCCACGTTGGGGCCGCCGAAGATGTAGCCTATCCCCATGAGCAGTCCAGTGAGCACGGCCATCAGCAGGCCGGTTCTCAGCCACATCACGAGACCCATCCTCTCACCCCCGAACTAAAATAACTATATGGTATTAAAAGTTTTAGCTTCCAAG
This sequence comes from Thermococcus sp., assembly GCA_011050175.1. GTDB lineage: Archaea > Methanobacteriota_B > Thermococci > Thermococcales > Thermococcaceae > Thermococcus. The sequence goes on from DRGF01000146.1 coordinate 2,463, forward strand.
AACCGTGAGGGCACACCTGAAAAGGCACCTCGTAGAGTTAGAAAGAGAAGAAAAGGGGCATCACATGCCCATGTCCATGCCGCCCATTCCGCCCATACCGCCGGGCATTCCGCCGCCCTGACCGCCTTCGGGCTTGCTGACCTTGGCGGCGATGACGTCGTCGATTCTGAGGATCATTATTGCCGCCTCGCTGGCGCTCTTGATGGCCTGCTTCTTGACGCGGAGCGGCTCGATGACGCCGCGCTCGAGCATGTCAACCGGCTCGCCCTCGAAGACGTCGATGCCTATGGCCTTGCCCCTGTTCTTGTGCTCGCTGATGACCCTGACGAGCATCTCGACGGTGTCAAGACCGGCGTTCTCGGCGAGGGTCTTCGGGATTATCTTGAGGGCCTCAGCGAAGGCTTCAATGGCCAGGGCCTCCTTGCCGCCGAC
>DRGF01000148.1 GCA_011050175.1 Thermococcus sp.
GGCGAAAGTGATTACCAGCGTCGCAGGCGGTGGCGGTGGTGGAAGGAAAGAGCTTGCCCAGGGCAGGATAAAGAACCCGCTGAAGGCGGAAGAGGCGATAGAGGAGGTTAAGAAGAGGCTCGGGTGAGCTTTGGTGAATGTCTTTTGAGAAGCCGTTATTTTTTTAAATCTCCTCTCTAACTTTTCTCGGTTGAAATGAGGGACGGCCTTAGAATAATCCGTGAGTTCTTCAACATTCAGAGGGAGGTCTTTTTCAGCTACCTCTTAAACGTTAGCGCTTGGGTGGTGTGGGATGAGGCATAGGCTCGCGCTCTTCCTCGTCTCCCTCTTCCCCGCCGTAGCAGTAGAGATAGATGTTCACAGGTTTACCCTCCACTATTCCAACGTGTCTCCTGAACGGCTCGGCTACCTGATAACTGCTGACCTGCTCTCCAAGTGGCTTCCAAACTTCATCAAGTACCTTCTGGTTCCCCTGCTCCTAATTTTGCTCCTCTCGCGCTTTGGCTCAGACTTTGAGAGGGGCAACGTTCTCCTAATGCTCTCAAAGCCCCTCACGAGGAGGCGCTACTTCCTCGGCTGGGCCGTTGAGGGCCTAAAACTCGCCCTGATTTCAGCAGTTGGAATGGCACTCTCGGGAGCGCTCGCGATGCTCGCCCACGGTCTCGAAGTTAAAGACTACCTCATCGGCTCCCTCGCCCTTTCGCTCTCGCTGGTTGGTGTAGTCGGAATTGCCCTGCTCCTCATTCCCTTCGCGACTTCCCGCGACGCGGGGGTCACCCTCGGACTTGGAGCGTTTGTATTCCTCCTTCTCCTCGGAAAGTTCGATTATTCCTTCATCCCGACCGCTTACCTTGATGGGGCAATCTCCATCGGGGAGAGCGTCTCGGTCTCTTACCGTGCCGTGGGGGAGCTCCTGGCCCTTTCTGTTGGCCTGTCGCTCGCCGGAATGGAGCTGTTTAGGAGGAGGGAGCTTAGGGGTTCTGAGTCTATCACCGTCCCCGGTTTTTTCCTTCTCTCCACGCGGGCTCTACGGCGTTTTCCTCGGGCTGAGCCTTCAGAGCAAGCGCTTCATGGCTTTCATAGCTCTGGCAACCCTAACGGCATTCTTTAACTTGGACATGCTTGGGGATTATTACGCCAGCTGGGGAGTCCCCGGTCTTTTAAGAGCACTAATCTCGGCTCTGGCTGGAGTATTCCTGCCCTTTGTTGTCCTCCCCCTCGGGGCGGTCTCGATAGGCTCGGCCATCGAGAACGGCACTGTTAGAGTTCTGCTGAGCAAGCCGTTGAGGAGGAGGGACTTTTTCCTCGGGACGCTCCTGAGCGATATCTCTGCCGTCTTCATCGGGGCTACCCTCTATCTGGCCACCCTCGTTGCCTACGCCCTCCACCTGGGTGCCCCCCTGAGTAAAACCCTTGAGCTCGGCCTTGCCTTTGGCTCCCTCCTCTTCCTCTCGCTCGTCCAGTACCTGGCGCTCGGCTATTTGCTTTCGGCCTTTATGCGGGGCAGGAAGGGGCTCCTGGCTTCCCTGCTGCTGGCGTTTGCCGTGCCGATTTCTGTTGTGGCCGTATATCCCTCGTTTGATGTCCTCGCCCGCAAGGCGCTCTTTGTACCCAGCCCGCTACTTCAGCATATCGTGCTTGGGATGGCAGTGTCTCCAAAGAGTGAGCTCCCGCCCAAGCCGGTGGGAGAAATCCTGAACTATCCAGGCAACCTGGCCCTGCTGGTCGTCCCGACGCTCGTTTACCTGGCAGTCTCGTGGTTGAAGTTCAGGAGAGCGGACTTGAGGTGAGGGTTATGATAAGAATCGAGAATCTGGTTAAGACCTACAAGGACGTGAAAGCCTTAGACGGCCTAAACTTGGAGGTAAAGAAGGGACAGATATACGGTTTCCTCGGCCCTAACGGCGCCGGAAAGAGCACGACAATCCTCAGCACCCTTGGCCTCATCTTCCCTCAGGAGGGGAGGATTGAGTTGTTCGGCGAGGAAGTCTTCAGGGACGGGAAGTACGATGAGGGCAGGCTCGTCAAGGCCAAAGCGAGGATTGGCTACATGCCGGAGCACGCTACCCTGTGGGACTTCCTCACCCCGGTGCAGACTCTCAGCGTCATTGCTGACGCCTTTGGGATTCCGAAGGCCGAGAAGGAGAAGCGGATTAACGAGCTCCTCGACCTCGTTGGGCTGAAGGATGCCCGGAGGAGAAAGGTCGGTAAGTTTTCTAAGGGTATGCGGCAGAGGCTTTTGCTTGCCCAGGCGCTTATTAACGACCCTGACTTGCTGATTCTGGACGAGCCGATGACTGGTTTGGACCCGACTGGAATTGCAGAGTTCAAGGAGATTATCAGGGAGCAGAGGAGGGCCGGGAAGACTGTCTTCTTCTCAAGCCACATTCTGGCCCACGTTGAGGAGGTCTGTGACACGGTTGGCGTGATCGTGAAGGGTAAACTCCGCGTTGAGGACAGCCTGGATAACATCAAGCGGGAGTTCCTCAGGAAGCTGGCTACACGATTGTCGTGGAGACAAATAAACCCGTGGACTTCAGCGGTGCTGGGTGGGCGGTCACGCCGCTTGGGGAGAATAAGTACAGGATAGTCGCGCCGGACGATATTAGAGAAGAAGTCCACGACTTCGTCGCCTCCCAGGGCGCCAAGATACTCGCAATGCAGGTCAAAGAACCCAGCCTCGAAGAAATCTTCCTGACGTTTGTGAAGTAGCTTTTTAACCCACTTTTCCTTTTGTTCGTGGGGTGTCCTAAATCAAGGTCAAGACATTGACCCGCCAAATCCTTGCGCTCGCGGAAGAGCTCGGCTTCAATGCCGTCCCCGAATACAGAACGCCCGACGGCACGAGGATAGACGTTGCGGTTCTGAAAGGTGAGGAGAAGCTCCTCGCGA
>DRGF01000186.1 GCA_011050175.1 Thermococcus sp.
AAGCGATGCCGGAGAAGATTAAAGTCATCGTGAACGAGGACCGGTGCTACCTCTGCGGGGGCTGCGCAGGTGTATGCCCCGCTCTTGCAATTGAAGTCCACTCAAGCGGCTGGGAGTTCCTCCAGGACAAGTGCATAAGCTGCAGGATATGCATCAGCGCCTGTCCAGTTGGAGCGCTCAGCGCCGAACCCCTGGAGGTGAGCGAATGAAGGAGATGAAATACGACGTCGTCGTTGTCGGCGCCGGAATCGCCGGGCCGATAGTGGCGAGGAACGTTGCCAAGTCGGGATACTCGGTTCTGCTCATCGACAAGAAGCCCGCCATCGGCACTCCCAAACAGTGCGCCGAGGGCATAGGCATCAAGGTGTTTGATAAATACGACATCCCCTACGATAAGAGGTTCATCAACCGTGAGATTTACGGGGCGAAGCTCTACTCGCCGAGCGGCTACGAGCTCGAGATGAGGTACAAAGACGTCAGCGGTGTTATCCTCGAGAGGAAGGTCTTCGACAAGATGCTTGCCTACTACGCGGCCAAGGCCGGTGCGGACGTGCTTGCCAGAACCGAGGCAATGGACGTCATCAGGAAGGACGGAAGGGTGGCCGGAATCAAGGCCAAGCACGAGGGCGAGCCGGTTGAGATTTACGCCGACGTCATAGTAGCCGCTGACGGTGTCGAGAGCTCAATAGCGAGGAAAGCGGGTATAAACACCTACGCTCCTCCGCACGAGTTCGATTCCAGCTACGAGTACGAGATGCTCATTGAGGGCTTTGACCCCGACCTGATACACCTCTGGTTCGGCAACGAGGTCGCCCCGAGGGGCTACGTCTGGGTCTTCCCGAAGGACGAGGACAGGGCCAACGTCGGCATAGGAATCAACTCAGACAACCCTCAGACGGCCAAGTACTACCTCGACAAGTGGCTGGAGGAAAACAACATCCCCGCCAGGAAGATCCTTGAGGTTAACGTCGGCGTCGTCCCGGTCGGAGGTTTCGTCAAGGAGCTCGCTAAGGACAACGTCGTCGTGGTGGGTGACGCGGCCAGGCAGGTAAACCCGATGCACGGCGGTGGAATGGCGGAAGCGATGGAAGCCGGAACCATAGCGAGCAAGTGGATCGTCAAGGCCCTCGAAGAGGAGAACCTCTCGCTCCTCCAGAACTACACCAAGGAGTGGTGGGAAACCGACGGAAAGAGGCTTGAGAGGGTTCTCAAGGTCAGAAAGGTGACCGAGAAGCTCACCGACGAAGACCTCGACCTCTTCATCCAGGTGCTCAGCGGTGCCGATACCGAAAAGATAGCGGGCGGCGACTACGGGGAGGTCATAAAGGCACTCCTCAAGCACCCGAAGGTCATCCTCAGCCCGAGGAGGATAAAGCTCCTCAAGGAGCTCCTCTGACTACTTCTTTCCCTTCTTCCAGTCTTTGCAGTTCATGTCAACGCATATCTCGTACTCGCGGCCCTTCTCGCGTATCTTGACGACCGGAGCGCCGTCGCAGCAGGTCTTGTCGGTCGGAATTATCTCACCGCGCTGGAGGAGCGGATAGGTTACGTTGCAGTTGGGCCAGTTGGAGCAGCCGACGAACCTCTTCCCGGTCTTCCTGTTGTAGCGGACGACCAGGTCGCCGCCGCACTTGGGGCATTTGCCTATCACAAGGGACTTCCTTTCACCTTTCTTCGCGGCCTTTTTAACCGCGTTTTCCTCTTCCTCGCTGGGCTCCTTTACCGCACCGGCCTTTTTGGCGGCTGTTTTTGAGGTAGTAGCCCCGGTTCCGGTAGTCTCCAGGAGCATCTTCCCGATGTCGAGCTCCTTTTCCTTGAAAACCTTGAGGATTTTGACGAGCTGGTTCTTGCTCTCCTCTATTACGCCCTCCCGGTCTGCCTTCCCGGCCATAATCTCCTCCATTTTCTCCTCGAATGCCCTCGTCAGCTCGACGCTCACTATGTCCGGCACGTTCTTCTCCAAAGCCTCAACGACGCGCATACCGAGGGGGGTGACCTTTATCTTCTTCTTGCCCTCGATGTAGCCGCGGCTGTAAAGGGTCTCCAGAATCTGGGCGCGCGTTGCCTTCGTCCCTATGCCGAGGTCTTCCATCCTCTTTATCACGGCGGCGGGGGAGTAGCGTGCCGGCGGCTTCGTCTTCTTCTTCTCGCGCTTGATTTGGATGACCTTGACGGGCTCGCCCTCCTTGAACGCCGGGAGTATAACCTCGTCAAACTTGACGTACTTGCCGTAGACCTTGAGCCAGCCATCCTTAACCGTCCTGGCGCCGCTCAGAATGAAGCGGTGGCCGTTGGAGTTTATTATGACCTTCATTATCTCCCTGATGGCCGGCTCCATGAAGAGCGCTAAAAAGCGCCTGACGATGAGGTCGTAGAGGTTGGCCTCGTCCTTCGTAAGCTCCCCTGGCTTGGGAAGCTCTCCCGTCGGGTAGATTGCGGGGTGTGCCGGGTCGTCCTTCTTGCCCTCAACGGGCTTGAGCTTCTCTTTGCCCAAAAGCTCGTGGGCGAAGGGCTTGTACTCTGGAAGTTTGGCGAGGTTCTGGAGGATGGAGCGGAAGTTGAGGTTCTTGGGGAGCTTCTGGGAGCTTGTCCTTGGGTACGAGGATAATCCACGCTCATACAGCTTCTGTGCGAGCTCTAAGGTCTTCTTCGGGGAATAGCCGAAGGCGGAGTAGGCCTCCCTCTGGAGGGTTCCGAGGTCGAAGGGGACGGGCGGGTTTCTGTTCTGCTGTTTTACCTCGACTTTCTCGACGAAGGCCGGGCCCTTCTTTGCCTCCTCGACGATGCGCTTTGCTTCGTTTTCATCGAGGATGCGCTCCTTCTCATAGACTGCTGTGTACTGCTCCCCGTTCTTTTCGAGGAGCATCTTGATTACCCAGTAC
>DRGF01000165.1 GCA_011050175.1 Thermococcus sp.
AAGCTCAAGAACTCCAAAGTGGCCGTCGTCGGTGTCGGTGGCCTCGGAAGCCCCGTGGCGTATTACCTCGCCGCCGCTGGGATAGGGACGCTTCTCCTCATAGATGAGCAGACACCTGAACTCAGCAACCTCAACAGGCAGATACTCCACTGGGAGGAGGACATAGACAGGAACCCGAAGCCCGTCTCGGCCAGATGGAAGCTGGAGCGCTTCAACTCCGACATTAAAATCGAGACGTTCGTCGGTAGGCTGAGCGAGGAGAACATCGACGAGATTCTTAAGGGTGTGGACGTGATAGTTGACTGCCTCGACAACTTTGAGACGCGCTTCCTTCTCGATGACTATGCACAGAGGAATGGGGTGCCCCTCGTCCACGGCGCGGTCGAAGGTACTTACGGCCAGGTGACAACGATAGTTCCGGGCCTCACCAAAAGCCTGCACGAAATATTTCCAAACATGGGGAAAAAGGGGAAGAAATTCCCAATAATAGGTGCAACGGCCGGAGTCGTCGGCTCAATTCAGGCGATGGAAGTCATAAAGCTCCTCACGGGCATCGGCGAGCCCTTGCTGAACAAACTCCTCCTCGTGGACCTGGCCTACAACACCTTTGACGTCGTCGAGCTCAGGTAGAGGGCTTCTCAACGCTTTTCTTTTTGTTGATGTCACTTACCCAGATGACCGCGTTCCATGACCCTTCCTGGGTTATTATCATGGTGCCGAGCATGGGATCGTCCGTCACAGTCTCTGAAACAACTGTATAGCTTATTTTTCCGCCGATGAGTTTCCCGTCCTTAAAGTAAAACTCCACAGTGCCGTTTCCGACCTGTATCGCCGTGTCTGGAGTGGCCGCGAAGTACATCCGTGCCAGCGGTTCGATATCAGAGCTTTCGGGGTAGTATATGAGTGTTAGAAAGTCGTCCTCTCTGCGCTCGTCTGGTTCTCTGCTTAAATATTTCCTAGCGAGGCTTGCGAGGTTGTATTCCCAGAAAAATCTGCTGGTGTTGGCGTCCTCGGTCTCTATCCATCCGGCGCTTGTTTGGATGTACGTGATATCCCCCACGATTATCTGTGACAATTTAGAAGAAGGTCCCCCCGGCATGCCCATGGTGGTTGAATTTATCCACGCGCTCCTCGATTCGAAGTCCATATAGCCTTCCTCAAGTATTGTGAGGTTCACTTGGTCTTTCTGGACGATTCCTTCCTGCTCCATGGTTATCCTCATTGAAATCGTGGCGTTGCTCGCGTAGCTGAACTGTCTTATCTCCGATACCTCCTGCAGGAGTTCAAGGGTGTCGTATTTTTTTGGGCTCTCCGTTGGAGTTTCTGTGTGGGTAACCGTGGGACTACTTGTGGTCGTTGGGCTCAACGTCTGAGTCTCTGATGGAATGGACTCGGTTGGTGTTGTGGTGGTGCTATTGGAGGATATGCAGCCCGCTATAAGTCCGGTGAGCAAAATAAGGAGGAGCACAAGCGGATATTTTCTCATTCCATTCACCTGCGTTTCCTGAGCTTAAAACCACTTAAACCTTTCCACCGTGCGGTTTTTAATCTGTGGAGCAACTATATCGTAGGGGATCGAGATGAAGGTGCGGCTCACGAAAGAACCCTTTGATCTGAATGAGGCACTGAGTTATTTACTCGTTCCGGAGGCCGGTGGCTACGTGTTCTTCCTGGGCAAAGTGCGGAACGAAAACCACGGAAGGCGCGTTAGGAAGCTCATATACGAGGCCTATCCTGAGATGGCGGAGGCAGAGATGGAGCGGATAAGAAAAGAGGCCCTTGAGAAGTTCCCCATCCTGGACATGCTCATATGGCACCGCTACGGGGAGCTGGAGGTCGGCCAGGACACGATACTAATAATAGCCAGCGGCAAGCATCGAAAGGAGGCTTTTGAGGCCTGCATGTGGGCGATAGACGAGGTGAAGAAGCGGGTGCCGGTGTGGAAGAGAGAAGTGACTGACGAGGGCGAGTTCTGGATAGAGGGGGATAAGGTCATCCCGACAGAATAATCTGAGTTTTTCCATTTTTTGGCAACTACTAGTAGTAGTATGCAAAATCGGAATAGAAAAAGTATATATATGTTCTTTTCCTTTTCTATTATGGTGGTGTCGGTGGAGAGGGCGGTTTACAATGCCGCTGATTCATTTGGTATGAACCTTGCCCCCAGGGTGACGTCGGTGGCAAAGCCTCCCTGGAGCAACAAACCTCACAACGGCAAGTTAGAGAGGCTCATACTCCAGCTCGGTAGCGGCAGGGGCAGATTCTCCGAAGTGACCGGTATCCCCCGTTCGATTGGCTGTATAGGAAACAACTCTTTTATTCTCCGTAGAGACCCTCTGAGCGCTGAGCGCGTGAAGGAGCTTATCAGGGAGTTTCGAGAGGCCGGTGGGAGCGAGCTCTGGCTGACAAACTACGACAGTGTTGTCTACCTCCTTTCAACGGCCGCGTATGCAGTGGAGATAGGTGTTCCGGAGGTTTACGCGGTTGTTCTTCTCGACGACCTGGACGAGGTAAAGCCCGTGGACGGCGTCCGCTTCATCGCTGAGCTCGAGTACTCCCCAGAGAACATCCGGCGGCTTGAGGCCCACAGCTGGCTCCACGGCGCTATTGTAATGGTCAAGGGCTCTGACCTGGACGAGCTCAGGAACTTGGAGACAACCTTCCCCGGCGAGATATACGTGGACGTTCTGTACCCTGGCTCCGCCAGGAAGCTCGACTTCAACGTCATAGAGGTGAAAAGAGTTCTCAATCAGAGCGTTGAGAGATATCATGTCTGCCTTGGGGGCACCCTTGCGATAACTGCCGATGGCTACGCCCTCCCGTGCCCGCTCCTTAGGAACTACATCGTGGCCGACGTTAAGGAGGT
>DRGF01000051.1 GCA_011050175.1 Thermococcus sp.
AGCTCGATGAGTTTTGTTGTCATCTCGTAGTCGTAGGGCCCGCTTGAGTCCTTGGCCGCGATTGAAACGGCCGTTTCCTTGCCTGCAACGCCGTCGCCGACGACGCCCATGTCAACGACGAGGAGCTCCCTAATGGTCTGCGGGTAGCCGGCCGAACCGCCGTGGCCGACCTCCTCGTACGGCGAGAAGAAGAACGCCACCGGGAGCTTTTCGAGGGTTTCCGCCCCAAGGTCAAGCATCAGGTCAATCATCACCGCCACGCTGGCCTTGTCGTCGAGGAAGTGTGCCTTAACGAAGCCGTTGACGTACTCGAACTTCGGGTCAAACGCTATGAAGTCGCCGGGCCTTATTCCGAGCTTCTCGGTGTCCTCCTTCTTCTCCACCTCTGCATCGAGGCGGATGTACATGTTCTCCTCCTTGCGCTCCTTCTTGCCAGCTTCCCTGTTCACGTGGACGCTCGGGTTCTTGAGGAGGAGCGTTCCGCGGTAGCGCTTCCCGGAGCGGGTGATTATGGTGCAGTATTCGCCCTCGAAGGCAGGTAGGAGGAGCCCGCCAACGCGGGTGAAGCTCAGGTGCCCGTTGGGGAGAATTTCCTTGACCATCGCGCCGAGGGTGTCAACGTGGCCCGCTATGATGAGTTCCGGCTCCGGGTGGTTGTAGGCGAGCAGAGCTCCCTTGTTGGTGTAGCGGGTCTTTATTCCAGCATCGTTGAGCCTCTTTTCGATGTGGGCGAGAACTTCTTTCGTGTAGCCAGTCGGGGACGGTATCTCAAGAATTTCCCTGAGGATCTCAACGGCTTTTTCCATGGGTACCACCATTAAAGGATTGTCTGAAGGTTAAAAAGGGCATCGCTACCCCATGAGAGCACTCAGCCCAACGAATAGCCCGATGACGAAGAGCGTGAGAACGAAGGTGACGCTTATTGCCTCTTCCGCCTTGAGCCTGTACTGCGCTAAGATGGCGTTGGCCGCTATCGCCGGCGGCATGCTGGCCTCGACGAGAACCGAGTAAAAAACCTCCGGGGCCGCCCACCTGAGTGTGAGGAAAACGAAGGTGAAGGGAATCGCTATCCTGAACGTGCCCACCTCAATGAGCTTCCTCCATTCAAAGCTCCTCAGCGTTATCCGGGAACCAAAGTAGATGAGCAGGAGGGGGATGCTGAGCCAGCCGATTGTTTGTATCGGCTCAAGGATCTTGACAGGGATGTGAATGCCACCCACGACGAGTGCCAGCGCGAGAAGGTTTGCCACGGTCGGCGGGAACTTAAAGGCCTTCAGGAAGCTCTTCTTAACGCTCGCGCCGCCGCTGGAGTAGTGGGCCGCTATGAAGGTGGCTACCGGGAGGACTACCATCGAATTGGTGGTCGAGTAGAGTATTGCAGGCGTTATGTCGTCAAGGAAGAGACTTGCTATTGGGAAGCCCAGAGCTGCCGTGTTCGGATAGACCGAGAGAACCATCAGAGCGCCGTCCCATGGGTCGTTTTTGAGAACGAAATGGCCGTAGATGTACGCGGGGAGGAGGCTTATCCCAATTATCAGGAAGACGTAGAGGAAGACGGTCTTTATGCTCAGGAGATAAGCAAGGTCTTTGCTCGCCACGTTTCCGAAGATGAAGAGGGCCAGGAGAAAGTCGTTCACAATAATCCTGAGATAGTCAAAAGGCTTTTCTGATTTAACCAGCCTCTTGAGGACGTATCCTGCCGCTATGAAGGCGAGCATCTCGGCGATGTTCATGAGGGTTGATTTGGATTGGAGCGTTAAAACGTTTTTGGGGCATCCAACCGATAAACTTTTATATACCTACTGCACCAGTTAAGTACAGAAAACTGTACTACAAAAGTCTGTACCTGGTGGTAGCATGGAAGACCTGAAAGTTCAGCTGGAAGAGCTGAAGAAGAGGCTGGAGGTGCTGGAGGAGAACATCGACCCCGTGGACGAGATCATGCTCTCCATCAAGATGCGTCTCAGGAGAAAGCTCGAAGAAGGGCGCCTGCCCGAGATAGACGAGGAGAAGGCGGCGAAGACCCTCAAAGCCCTCGCCAATCCGGACAGGATTAGGATACTAAAGATGCTCTCGGGGAAGCCGATGGGATTCAAGGAGATAAAGGAAGCGCTGGGTGTGGAGAGCCCCACCGTTTCGCACCACCTGAAGCTCCTCGTCAAGACGGGGATGGTCAAGAGAGGGGATAGGTATGAGATTTCGCCCGACGGCCGTTTGTTTTTGCGTTTGCTGGAGATAATTACCGCCCTCGAGGAGGTGGAAGAATGAGTGTATGGAATTACGGTATTGTAGCTCATGAGGGCCCGAGATTCAAGATAGCCGAGTACCTCAAGGGTCTCGCTGCTGTTTTGCTGCTCCTATGGCTGTTCAAAGGCCCATTGAAGCTTGAGGCGTACAACGACTACCTGGTCTACGCGGTAGTAGGGCTGATATTTGCCTTCGAACTGCTGAGCGTTGGGAAGTGGTTCGGCGTAACGCTGAGCGGGATAATCTTCGCCCTGGCAAAGGCCTCGTTCTGGACGAGCGTCTTCCTGTTCTTCGGGAAGTGGCTTGGGATGTCGGAGGCCCTCAGTGGATACGCCGGGACTGCCTTTGCATACGCGGTCGTGCTGAGCATCGCAGGGCTTCTGATGGCCAAGTTCGACGAGAAGAGGCTTGACATCAAAGTGGAAAACCGTGCCTACGAGTTCGATGGGGCGGACTTCGGGGATGTAAAGCTTAAGGGCACTGGCAAGGCCTATCCCGTAAAGTTCGGGAGGAAGAAGGTGGGATGGGTCGTAGACGGCGAGGTCACTGTCGAGGCGGAGACTCCGCTCGGAAAAATAACGAAGAGGCTTCTCAGCCCGGTC
>DRGF01000045.1 GCA_011050175.1 Thermococcus sp.
AGCGCTACGACCCAGAGGTGATCAGGCTCTTCGTCCTCCAGAGGCACTACCGCTCCCCGCTTGACTACACAGAGGAGGGCATGGAGCACGCCAAGAACAACCTCCAGAGGCTCTACAACACCCTTGAGAACATCCGTGTCGCGATGGAGAAGGCCGAGATTTCCTTCCGCTGGGAGGAGCCGGAGTTCAAGGCCTACGAGGCGATAAGGGACGCGAGGGAGAAGTTCTACGAGGCCATGGACGACGACTTCAACACGGCCGAGGCGCTGAAGGCCGTCTTCGAGGCGAGCAACGCGGTCAACCGCTACCTTACAGAGGTCGAGACGCCCAAGGAGAGCGTCCTCCGCAAGGCGCTGGAGTTCTTTAAGATTGTCAGCGAGGTCTTCGGCATCTTCGAGGACTACTTTAAGGAGCAGAGGGCCGGAAACGAGGAGGCGCTCATTGAACTGCTCGTCGAGGTTCGCTCCCAGCTCAGAAAGGAGAAGAACTTCGCCCTTGCGGACAAGATAAGGGCCGAGCTCAGGGAGCTGGGAATCCAGCTGGAGGACACTCCTCATGGCACCGTGTGGAAGAGGGTTAAGGTCTGATTTGGCCCTGCTCGCTTTTCAGTTCTCAATCGTTTTGTCGGAATCTTTATAATTTTCTATAGTACAGTTGGTAAAGGTGGGAATCATGGATGACATTAAAGCCCTTCGCGCTGATCTTGAGGAGCTTGTTCTCAAGGAAAGAATTCCCCTTTCCGAGCTTGAAGAAATAAAGTCGGAGCTAGAGAGTGAGGACGTGAAAGAATACCTTGAGGCCATTGTCGAGAGGGCGAAGCCCGAAGAAAGCCTGAGACAGAACTTTTTCTACAAAGATTCTCCGATAATGAAGCTCCTCGGTGTTAGGGGCTCCCCCGAAGTAAACATCGGCGCAGGATACGTTGATTTGATACTTAAGGACTTCCTTGGGAGAAAGATCATCGTCGAGTTCAAGCGCCTCTTTGAACTGAGAAGAGACAAGCTTGTGAGAAACGAACTGGACTGGAGGGAACATGAAGAACAGATAAAGAGATACGTCTTCTCCGAAGAGGCGAGGTTCGTGGTTCTGACGAATCTCTATGAGTGGTACTTCTTCAGCTCCAAGACGATAATACAAAAGTTCGAACCGTTCTATCACGTTACGTTCATAGACCTCGTTCATGATTTGGAGCAGTATGAAACCCTGTATGAACTCCTTGAGAGAAAAGAACATGGGATACAAAAAGGCGAACTTGATGACCGCTTCTTCGAGAGCCTGCGTGAGTGGATAAAAATCCTTGATAGGGTCGAGTTCAACGCAGACGAAAAAGAAAAGATGCACCTTATCCTCCACCTTACCAACAAGTTCATCTTCATCCAGACCCTCGATGACTACGGGGTTATAGACTTCAACTGGCTCTACAAGAAGTGGCACAGCTTCTCAGACAGGGTTCAGCTGGCGGAGAGGCACAAGGAAAACCCCAAAGTCGCGGGCAGGTACTACAAATCCTTCATAAAGAAGTTCCTTGAGGAGATAAACGACTTCTTCTATCCGCTCTATGACACGGAGCTTTTCTCAGATGAGCTCTGGGAAAAAGTTAAAGACGAACCCGAGAACTGGGCGCGCTTTTACAGCGCCCTCGCCACGGTTCTCGGCTTCACACCCTGGCAGGAAGCCGGGATCAGGATGGGGGTAACCCAGTACGACTACAGCCAGATAGACGAGGACATCCTCGGAAAGGCCTACGAAACCTATCTCGCCGAGAAGAGGAAGGAGAAGGGCATCTACTACACGCCGAAATACGTTACCCAGTTCATAGTGGAAGAAACCCTTGGAAAGCGCCTGAAGGAACTCGGGGAGGGTATAACGCGGGCGATAAGAGATAACGACTTTGGTAGGGCTGAAGAACTCAGTAAAGAGCTCTTTGACATCCGCGTCGCCGACCTCGCCTCCGGCTCCGGCTCGTTCCTCATCAAGGTTCTCAGGGCACTGTGGGACGTTTATTCGGCGGTTATCGAAGAGCTCAGGAACAAGGAAGACGAGCTCGTGGGCAAGAAGACCCGCGACCTGTCTGCCCTCGTCCAGAAAAAGGACATCCTCGATGGAGTCGCAAGAATGAGGAAGCTCTTCCCGAGCGACGAGAGGATTTTAATGTCACAGATGGTTCTCAGGCACGTTTTTGCCGTTGATCTGGATGAAAACGCCGTCGAAGTCGCAAAAATGAACCTCTGGAGGGAGCTGATAAAGCTCAACCCAAAGGCCTTCCGCTGGGACAGCCTCGGCGAAAACGAGCACGTCCTGCCGAACCTGAGCCTCAACCTTGTAAGCGGCGACTCTCTGATGGGCTTCTCTACTCCAGACGTCCTCGAAGGGCGGGAAGAAGTTAAAAGGCTCGTTGAGCTGTGGAAGGAGTTTATAGAGAACCCCGAAGATCTTGAAGTCCTTAATGAGATAACGGAAACAAAAAAGGCCCTCCGGGAAGAGCTCGACGAGAGATACCGGGAGCTTTTGAGAGAAAAGCTCGGCAGTAAGGCGGAGAAGCTCAGCAACCGCTTCGTCCACCACCCGCTGGATTTCTTTATGGTATTCTTCAATGAGGACGGCTCGGTCCGGGGAGGCTTCGACTTCATAGTCGGCAACCCGCCGTACGTGAGGATACAGAATCTCAAGAAGGAAAGCCCGGAGTACGTTGAGTTCCTTAACAAGTTCTACGAGAGCTCCCACAAGAACTACGATTTGGCCATTCCTTTCATCGAGCGCGGTTATTCGCTGTTAAGGAAGAACGGTGAGCTCGGCTTCATCGTCACCAAGAAGTGGATGAAGGCCGACTA
>DRGF01000181.1 GCA_011050175.1 Thermococcus sp.
ACGATAACGAAAACGGATTCTACACCGCCTCCAGGGGCTCCGGCGGAAGGATAGAGGTTTACGCCTACAAGGGGAGAAGCAGAAAAGACCTCGGGATTCCGGTTTTCGGGTATGCCCTCGGACTCCACGGGCTGACCCTCGCGGAGGAGTACCTAAGGGAAAAGGCCAATGAAAACGGGATTCCCGAGGAAAGGCTCCGCTACCTAAGGCTCGGCCTGAGAAAGAGGAAAGAAACCAAAGCGGGGCTCAAAGTCGGTATGGTCTGGGAGAACGGTAGGCCGGTTGAGATAACGCTCAAGCTATCAACGACCGCGCCGAGGGTTAAAATCCAGGGACTCTATGGCGAGTTAGTAGGGAAGTCTCGGGGCGAACTCACGAGGACGGATGATTGGTACATAGTAGTCCATGCAAAAGATTTTGTAAGTGCCCTTGAAAGGGTGCACGGGACCTTTGGCAGATAAACGGAAAGTATTTTAGTTTTAACCCCGTTTCTTTTTTGGTGAAATTAAATGATTGAAACCGCCATAGGAGTTGCGGTAGCGGCTTCGTGCATCATAATCACTATATTTCTAACCAGAAACTTCGGGCCCGAGTGGGCCTGGATAAACAGGAAGCTCATACACTTCAGCATCGTGCCCGCGGCCGTAATGTTCTACCACGGGATAATTCCAAGGGAAATCTTCAGTCCCGCAGCGGCGCTCTTTGGAGTCGTCCAACTGGCAACTCACATAAAGCACTCCGAGCTGGGATGGTATCAACTCACGCACAACTACGGAGAGGTTTTTTTCGCGTTCTCCGCTTCGGCCATCGTGTTTTTCCTGCCAAGGGGGTACGCAACCGCGCTTTTGCTCGTGATGGCAATCAGCGACGGCGTTACAGGGATTGTGAGACACTTCTACTTCAAGAGAAACGGCTTCCACGTGAAGCTCAAGAAGCACTGGACTGGAAGCCTGGCGTATCTGGTAACAGCCATAGTGATAGCGTTCATTTTCCTCGATGGGGACGCAATAAGAAAAGTGATATGGGCGGCAGTGCTAATGCTGGCGGAGTACCAGCCGTGGGTTGACGATAACCTGGCCGTGCCGCTGGTAGGAGGTCTGATGTTTCCCCTCTACTGAGCCCACCTGACTTTCAGGCTGTCTTTCTTCACCTTTTTGAACTCCTGAACGAGTGCATTCCCGGTTTTCTCCATGAACCCGTCGATGTCGGTGATGTCGAGCTCCCTGAGGCCTATGGCATCCACGCCCTCCGGAATTCCCTTCGCCTCGACGTTTATCCCGATGTGAATCTTTATGCTGACCGGTGAGACCGTGGCTATTGAGATGCTGAGCTTCCTGCCGTTAACGTAGATGTCATCACCTTTCCGGATGGTCTTAATGCCGTACTCACCGAGAACCTCACAGAGCCTGGCTATGAAGAGCTTCTGGAGCGTTGAGGCGAAGAGGGTGTTTACTAGGTCAAAGACCTCTATGATGTAGTGGATCATATCGTCGCTCTTTATCTCCTTGTTCTGTCTAAGGTCTTCGATGTCAATCATTTCCTCCACTTTGACGTCGCACTTCCCGCGGAAAACGACGAGCGAGTTGCCAAGTATCCCAAAGTTCCTGTACGCCCAGTGGCTCCCAATGGCCGAACCATCATAATCAATGCGCCTATCCTTCACGATCAGCAGCTCCATACTATCACCCCATTCTTTCGAGGAGTTCCCTCAGCCTTTCAAAGCTTTTTGCATCGACCCACATGTGGATGAACCTAACATCAGGAAGGGCGTTCTTCACGTCATCGACGTGGAGCGTCCTGTCGTCCACGTAGATGATTCCATCGACATCATAACCAACTGATTCAAGTTCTTCTACCGTCCTCTTAATCATGTCGGCCTTGTCCGGGTGATTCTCTATCTTTGGGAACCTGAAGTACTCCCGAGACCAAATCCCTCCAGGATCGGCCTGATTCTTTCCTCAACGTTCCAGCTCGCTATACTTAAAATGAACCTTTCACTCGCCCACGCAAGGAATTCCCCGACTCCCGGAAATAGATGGAGCTCCTCGCCGGCAGAATCAACCAGATAATCACCATAGAAGCGGTAGGGCGGCTTAAGCTGGGATGCATTCTCGTGATCCCAAAGGGTACCATCGAGGTCAAGGACTAACAGTTTCATTTCATCACCCGAGAAAAGCTCTGCCCAAGGGTTTTAACGATTACTAAAAAGCACCATGAATCGGAACTTAACATTGCAATACAATACAGTTAGACAGAAACGAGATTTGAGATTTAGGGCCAGGACCGTGCACAGGCCGATTGACCTATCAAATGCCCAGCCCCCCTTTCAGAGGCAGAAACCTCGGGCTGTTGGGAGCGGCAGACTGAACGGGTCGGTTTCCCTTCCCGCTTACATCCCCGCCCCATCAAACGGGTCTTCTTCCCGAGCCCTCGTCCCAGGCAAAGGACCGGTCGCCCGACCCCCTGCGCCTGGGAGCGGGTGCCTATTTTCGGGGACCGCTTCGGCCTTAGATGCTTTCAGGCCTTATCGGACGCGGCGTAGCTGCCCGGCTATGCCCTGTAGGACAACCGGTAGACCAGAGGCCGCGGCTCCCTGTTCCTCTCGTACTGGGGGAGCCTTCCCCTCAGGCACCCAGCACCTCCGGTAGATAGCATCCGACCTGTCTCACGACGGTCTAAACCCAGCTCACGTTCCCCTTTACTGGGTGAACACCCCCCCCCTTGGCCCCTGCTGCAGGACCAGGATGGGAAGAGCCGACAGCGAGGTAGCAAGCCTCGGGGTCGATATGGGCTCTCGCCCGAGACGAC
>DRGF01000093.1 GCA_011050175.1 Thermococcus sp.
GCCTTCTCGATCTCCTCCTCGACTATAGCATTAGCTTCTCTAACGATGGCAACCTTCTCCGGCGTGACCTCTCCAAGGACGCGGACTGCCAATCCCGGTCCCGGGAAGGGCATGCGGTTGTATATCTTCTCAGGTAATCCAAGCTCCTTACCCAGCTCCCTGACCTCGTCCTTGTAGAGATCGCGGAGCGGCTCTATCAGCTTGAGGTTGAGCCTCTCCGGGAGTCCGCCAACGTTGTGGTGGCTCTTGATTTTGCCCTTGCTCTCGATCCAGTCCGGGGCTATCGTTCCCTGGATTAGGAACTGGGCATCGATCTCCCTCGCGACCTCCTCGAAGACCTCGATGAAGACCCTGCCGATTATCTTCCTCTTCTCCTCAGGGTCGGTAATACCCTTAAGCTCGCTGAAGAACCTCTCGCCGGCATCGACGTAGTGCAGGTTGAGACCGAACTCGTCCCTGAACGTCCTTATAACGAACTCCGGCTCGTCCTTCCTCAGAAAGCCCGTGTTCACGAAGACCGCGTGAAGCTTATCGCCTATGGCCTTGTGAGCAAGCACCGCAGCGACCGAGCTGTCAACGCCTCCGGAGAGTGCTATTATCGCCTTTCCATCGCCGACCGTTTCCCTAATCTCCTCGACCTTCTCCTCGATGAACCTCTCCCACATGAGCACCACCTTTTTGCCAACCATTCGGACGTCAATTTATAAACCTATCCGAGCGGAAATTAAACAGGTTCACGTCAAAATTTCGTTGAGCTTTCCCTCGTTCTCGGCCTGCCTCAGCTCCATCGCTATCCGCCTTCCGGTGCTGACGGGGTAGTCGTAGCGGAGCCAGCTGTAGGGGGAGCCGTTCACGAAGGGGTTCGTCCCGGCGACGATCCTCGCGGATATTTCGAAGACGACGAACTCAAGCTCCTCGGTGAAGACACCCTCAAGGCAGAAGGGGCCCCAGAGGCCACCCATGAGCTTCTCTGCGGCCTCCACAACCCGTTCTCCTACTTCGATGACGTCCATCAGCAGGCTCTCCCTCAGGACGAGGGGGATGTTGCCTATCACTGTGTAGTTGGTGCTGAGCCCGAGATCAAGCTGCTCCTCCGCAGGAATCCTGCCTATCGCATCGACGTTGGACTCGTAACGCCTGTCTATACTCATCAGCTCCAGCTCGCGGTTGAGCTTTGAGTAAAAGTAGTGGGGGTAAACCGGAACACCGAGGACGTACTCCTGAATTTGAATTCCCCCAAGGCTGTCTTTGTCCCTGATACCAAGCCTCTCCGCCTTTCTCCAGAAGTCCTCGGTGCTCTTAGCCAAAAAGTAGCCCTTCCCACCCTTGGCACCGTGGGGCTTGACTATGACAGGCCCGTCTATGTCGTCTGGGTCCTCGTAGGCCTTCGGGAGCCTTAGGCCGGCCCTCTCAAGCCACCACCTTTCCAGCGAGCGGTCGCTCTCCCACTTCAGGACTTCTTTGTTGCCGTAGTAGGGCACTTCCATTCTCTCGACGAGCTCAACGCCGAGGTGCGCCACGAATGAGCCGGTTGGGATGATGACAGCGTCGAGCTCAAGCAGTTGTTCCTCCGGGTAGGTGCCCTCGATGAAATAGTCGGCAACTGGAAAGTACCTCGTGTAGAGCGGTTTAACGCGAGCCTTTCCGAAGGCTATCGTCTCAAAGCCTTCCTGCTTCGCCCCCTTCAAAATCTGAAGGGCCGAATGGGAGGCGTAGGTCGCTATCCTCATTCTTCCTCACCCAAAAGCCTCGGTAGAGACTTGTGAACGGCTTTAAGCTCCGAAACTGGCTTTTTGAGGAGTTCCCGCCCATTCCAGAGGAAGACCGCATCGCTTCCGCCAGTCCTTCCGATGACGGCGAAGTTCTTGAAGAGACCCTTAAGCTCCCCAAGATTTTCCTCGGGGAACGCCACGATGTAACGCCCGTGGCTCTCGCTGAAGGCGACCTCGATGGGGTTGGAAGTTTCGGAGGGAACCTTCAAGAGGTCAGCCGTGAAGCCGGTGTTCCCGGCAACGGCCATCTCAGCCAGGGCAACCGCCAAGCCACCCCTGCTCACGTCGTGAACGGCCCTGACGAGGCTCTTCTGTATCGCCTCAAGGACTCCATCGGCGTTGGCCTTCTCCTCCTCCAGGTTCACGCGCGGGGTAAAGCCCCCATCAACTTCAAGCCTCGTGAACAGCTCGGAACCGCCGAGTTCTGCCCTCGTTAAACCGACCACGCCTATGAGGAGTCCCTCCTCAAGGCCTCTGGAGGGGATTTTCTCAAGCCTGACCTTTCCGAGGCCAGCCACCACAGGGGTCGGCTTTATCGGCCTGTCAATGACCTCGTTGTAGAAGCTGACGTTCCCGCTGACGTAGGCGAGGCCGAAGGCCCTGGCCGCGTCGGCAAGACCTTTTACTGTCTCGGCAAAGCTCCAGTAGACCTCGGGCCTCTCAGGTGAGGCAAAGTTGAGGTTGTCCACGAGGGCCAAAGGCTCTGCCCCGACGCTCACGAGGTTTCTGACGACTTCAGCAACCGCCCCCATCGCGCCGTGGTAGGGGTTGAGGTAGCTGTGGCGGGGGTTTCCGTCGGCCACGAAAGCCAGGCCGTACTCCTCGTTAATCTTGAGCACCGCCGTGTCCCTTCCGGGCTTGAGGACTGTCCTTCCCTGAACTTCGTGGTCGTACTGCTCCCATATCCAGCGCTTGCTTACGATGTTTGGACTGCCCCAGACGAGGTCAAAGGCCTTCTCAAAGGGAATGTCCGGGGTCTTGACGGGTCTCTCAGCGCTATAGGGCCTCATTTCCCAC
>DRGF01000124.1 GCA_011050175.1 Thermococcus sp.
TGCGGGCTATGACGCGGTGATAATCGAGGGAAAGGCCGAGAAGCCTACGTACATCTACATAAACGATGGGGACGTCGAATTTAGGGACGCGCAGAAAATCTGGGGCATGAATACTCTAGCCACGAGAGACTTCCTCAAAGAAGAAACGGATAAAAATGCCCACATGGTCATGATAGGGCCTGCTGGAGAAAATCTAGTAAAGTTCTCGGCCATCGTGACGGATGTTGACTTTAGAACTGCCTCTAGAGGCGGTGGCGGTGCTGTAATGGGCTCAAAGAACCTCAAAGCAATTGTAGTGAAGGGAGACAAAAGACCGGAAGTTTACGACGAAAATGCATTCGATGAGGCTGTCAAGGAGCAGATTGAGTCATATAAGAGTAATCCTGCCTTTGAAGGGTTCCACAATCTTGGAACAAACTTTGCAGTGTACCCCTTCTATACCCTTGGACATTTCCCCACATATAACTTCAAGCAGAAGGAACTGGATGGTGCGGAAATATTCCAACCGGAAGTTCTCTCTCAGTACGTGGTAAAGCACAGCGGCTGCTGGGGCTGCATGATCAGATGTGGAAAGGTGTTTAAACTCACCAAAGGGCCCTACGCGGGAACGGTGTGGGACCTCCCAGAATACGAGACCCACTGGTCGTTTGGAGGAAACCTGGGCAACATAAATGTAGAGACAGTAATCTATGCCAACATGCTTTGCGACTTTTACGGCCTTGACACACTTTCTACTGGCGTCACAATAGGGTTCGCAATTGAACTCTACGAAAAGGGGATCATTGGAAAGAGCGAAACTGACGGCCTTGAGCTTAGATGGGGAGATCCGGATATTATTCCCGAACTGGTTAAGAGAATAGCCCTAAGAATAGGCGTAGGCGATTTACTCGCAGAGGGAACAAGAAATGCAGCCGAAAAGATTGGTAGAGGTGCCGAGAAGTACGCTATCCACGTTAAAGGCCTCGAATTCCCTGCATACGATCCAAGGTCTGCAAAGGCCCATGGTTTGAGCTTTGCCACATCCCCAATAGGTGCAAGCCACTGCATCGGATGGAACAAGTTTGAGATAATGGGCATTCCAAAAAAGGCCGATCCATTTGCCACTGAAGGTAAGGGTGAGATCACGAAGTACGTCCAAGATGAAACGGCGATTGCGGAGACTGCTATATTCTGTATATTCCCATTCAACATGGAAATGGTGACCGCTGACATGTACGCAAAGATGCTCTATGCAGCAACGGGTATTGAAGAGTTCAAGGATCCGAACTACCTCTGGCTCGTTGGGGAAAGGATATTCAACCTTGAACGGGCCATCAACGTTAGGGAAGGTATTGATGGCAAGTACGACAAAATGCCAGAACGGATCGTAAAAGAGCCAGTATTGAGGGGACCCTCAAAAGGTCAGATCTTTGAGGAGGAGATTCTTCTTAAGGACTACTACAAAGTCAGAGGCTGGGATGAAAACGGTGTTCCCACAAAGGAGAAGCTCAGGGAGTTAGGACTGGAGGAAGTTGCAGAAAAGCTCTAGTCCCCCTTTTAATTTTTGGGTGATATAATGAAGGTATTCGTTAAGCTGATAGCCCAAGCGGCGGAAGGTGTAGACAAGCCGGAATTCTGGGTTTTTCTAGGGGAAAACTCTACGTTAGGTGACCTTTTAAAAAAGTTAGAGCGCGAAAGAGGGATTAAAATAGAGTGGGATAAGCGAAACATTGTTATCCTAATAAACGGCCGTTCAGCGGAGTTTCTTGGTGGAGTTAAAGCCAAACTCAAGGACATGGATAGGATTGTAATAATGCCCGTCGCGGCGGGTGGGTAACCTGACCACACCATTCATTTAAAATCAGAAATGTTAAAGGAAAAAGAAATCCCTCAGACCTTAATACCGCCCATGACGAGCGCCATGAGGGCCTTCTGGGCGTGGAGCCTGTTCTCGGCCTCGTCGAAGACGACGCTGTTCGGGGAGTCAACGACGTCGTCGGTAACTTCTTCACCGCGGTGGGCCGGGAGGCAGTGCATGAAGATGTAGTCCGGCTTGGCGTGCTTGACGAGCTCCTTGTTGACCTGGAAGGGCATGAAGATCTTTCTCCTCTCCTCGGCCTCGGCTTCCTGTCCCATTGACGCCCAGACGTCGGTGTAGATGACGTCGGCGTCCTTGACGGCCTTGACCGGGTCGTGGAGGAGCTCGAAGCTTCCGCCGCTCTCGGCCGCGTTCTCCTCGGCCCACTTGATGACCTTCTTGTCCGGCTCGAAGCCCTCGGGGGTTGCTACGACGACGTTGGCACCAAGCTTGGTTCCGGCGATCATGAGCGAGTGGGCGACGTTGTTTCCATCGCCGACGTAGACGATCTTAAGCCCCTGAATCCTGCCCTTCTTCTCAAGGATGGTCTGGTAGTCGGCAAGGGCCTGGCACGGATGGGAGAAGTCGCTCAGGCCGTTGATGACCGGGACGCTCGCGTACTTGGCGAGGTCAACAACGTCCTGGTGGTCGAAAACGCGGGCCATTATCCCGTCCACATACCTGCTGAGGACGCGGGCGGTGTCGGCTATCGTCTCACCGCGCCTGAGCTGGAGGTCATTGGCGTTGAGGTAAAGGCCGTAGCCGCCGAGCTGGTAGATTCCGACCTCGAAAGAAATCCTCGTTCTGGTGGAGGGCTTCTGGAATATCATGGCGAGGGTTTTGCCCTCAAGAACGCGGTGGGGCTTTCCAATCTTGTTCCAGATCTTCATCATCTCAGCAGTCTTGAGAATAGTTTCAATCTCCTCCCTTGTAAA
>DRGF01000149.1 GCA_011050175.1 Thermococcus sp.
GATAAAAAGGGGGGCTTAAAAATCTAAGCCTCGCCTGCCAACCGTCCCCTTTATTTCTCGGCCGAGTCCTAGCACGGAACCAATCAACGTGCCGATAATTCAACTCGACCCCTTCTGATTTCGAACCCTCTGATTTTGTTAGGCTCACCAAAGCTTTTTAAGGTTATCGAGAGACTGAGACATTGAATTAGGTAAACCTAACGGTGATGCTCATGATTGTACCTTTAAACGCACTCAAGCCAGGGGAGAAGGGTATTGTGGTAAACATCTTGGGAGGTTCCACGGTGAGGCAGCGGCTTGTGGGCATGGGTCTCACCCCCGGGGCGACGGTTCAAATAATTGGCTCCCACGGGTACGGCCCGATAATCATCTCCGTTGGCGGCGTGCGCTTTGCCATCGGCAAGGGAATGGCGGCCAAGGTCATGGTACGGAAGCTGTGAGGTGCCAATCATGATGAAGGTTATAGCGTTAGCTGGAAACCCAAACGTTGGTAAAACCACCATTTTCAACGCACTGACGGGACTTAGACAGCACGTGGGCAACTGGCCCGGCGTCACCGTCGAGAAGAAGGAGGGAATCCTTGAGTACAAAGGTCAGAAGTTTCTCGTCGTTGACCTACCAGGAACATACTCCCTCACCGCCCACTCCGTCGATGAGCTCGTTGCGAGGGACTTTCTCCTCAAGGGGAGCGCCGATGTGGTTGTGAACGTCATCGACGCAACTGCCATCATGAGGAACCTCTTTCTCACAATGGAGATACTTGAGATGGGGCTGAAAAACGTCATCATAGCCCTCAACAAGATAGACCTTGCCGAGAAACACGGCATTGCGATAAACGTGAAGAGGATGGAGGAAGTATTGGGCGTCCCTGTCGTGGCGATGAGTGCAAAGGAGGGCGCCGGTCTCGATGAGCTGAAGGAGAAGATATACCAAATGGCCAACGGGGCGCTGGAGGGCAGACCTGTCGTTCCCCAGTACGACCCGGAGGTCGAGAGGGAGATAGAGCACATAATGGCGGTTCTCAGAGACACGGAACTTGCCCGGAACTACAACCTCCGCTGGCTTGCCATAAAACTCCTTCAGCGCGATGATGGGGTTATAAAGCTCATCCTCAGACACCTCGGGAGCGAGAAGCTCGACGAGATTATGGGGCACATAGGGGAGGTCGAGGAGAGATACAAGCGCGCGATGGACCTTATAATAGCCAGCCAGAAGTACGAGTTCATCGACGAACTCATGCACCGCTTTGTTAAGTACACAAAAACGGAGGGCGAGAGCTTCAGCGACCAGCTCGACCAGTTCCTCACCCACCCGGTCTACGGCCTCTTCGTGCTCTTTGGAGTCTTCTACCTTGTGTTCAAGTTTGTATTCGCCTTTGGACTGCCCCTTCAGGAGATGCTCGATGGGGCGTTCTCCAGCTTTGGTGAGTGGCTGGCGCCGCATATCGCCAGTGAGACCCTACGGGGCCTGTTAGTTGATGGAATAATAGCGGGTGTTGGTTCAGTTCTCAGCTTCTTCCCGCTCGTCTTCCTGCTGTTCCTGGCCCTCTCCGTCCTCGAGGACGTTGGATACATGGCCAGGGCGGCTGTGGTCATGGAGAGAATAATGAGGAAGTTCGGCCTGCCGGGCAAGAGCTTCATCCCGCTGGTGCTCGCCTTCGGATGCAACGTCCCCGCCGTGATGGCCACCAGAACGCTCGATGACGAGAGGGACAGGCTGCTGACCATGCTCGTCAATCCGTTGATACCCTGTAGCGCCAGGCTGAGCGTCATAAGCTTCCTCGCGGGGGCTTTCTTCGCCAGCCACCAGGCGCTTGTAGCGGTCAGCATCTACGCCACTGCGGTGCTGCTTGCGCTGCTCGTGGCATGGCTCCTAAGCAGGTTCGTCGTCAAGGGAGAAGAGAGCCCCTTCATAATCGAGCTGCCGGAGTACCTCATCCCGTCGTGGAAGACCGTGGTGCTCCACTCATGGGAGAGGGGCAAGGAGTTCATAAAGAAGGCGGGAACCATAATCCTGCTCGGCTCGGTGGCAATCTGGTACCTCAGCAGCTACCCGGTGCCGATGGGTACGGGAGGGAGCTACGCGGAGAGGCTCGGCACCCTTTTCGAGCCCTACATGAGGCTCATGGGCCTCGACTGGAAGGCGGCGGTCGGCCTGCTGTTCGGCATAATCGCCAAGGAAAACGTCATATCAACTTACGGGATAATCTACGGAAGCGAGGGGGCAATAGTGGGGGCAATGACCCCTCTCCAGGCCTACGTGCTCGGGATGGTCACCACCCTCTACGTCCCGTGCATAGCCACGATAGGCGCGATCAGGGCCGAAAGCAACTGGAAATGGGCCGCTTTCACTGTGGTCTACATGATAGGCCTCGCGTCGCTCGTTGGAATCTTGATATGGAACGTGGGGACGGCGCTGGGCTACTGAGGTGTTGGAATGCTGGAGAGGATCCTGGAACTGCTGGAGGAAGGGAGAAGCATAGACGAGATAGCCCGGGAGCTGAACGTTCCGAGGGACGAGGTCGTCGGCGCCATGGAGGTGCTGGCCGACCTCGGCTACCTGGAGCGGGTGGAGGCTGGAGACTCCTGCGCCACCTGCCCCCTTAAGAGCGTCTGCCCCGGCGCCTGCTTCCGCTTCAAGGGGAGGGTGTATCAGCTCTCTGAGTTTAAGCTCAGTGAAAGAAAATAGTGTGTCAAAGCCTTGATGGTTTACGGTGAACTGTCTTTCCCGTTTAACAGTTTTTCAGAGAAAACTTTTCACCGCCAGTTAAA
>DRGF01000029.1 GCA_011050175.1 Thermococcus sp.
CCGCACGTCGTTGACGTGTTCCCCTACTACGGTTCCGACGGCTCCGCCGCCCTGAGGGCAGGCTGGGACGTCCGTGTTGCCCTCATCGGGCCTGGCGTCCACGCGAGCCACGGCATGGAGAGAACCCACGTCAAGGGCCTGCTCGCTACGAAGGAGCTTATAAGGGCATACATCGAGGAGAAGTTCGGAGTTTGAGCATTTCCTTTTTATCCATTACCCATCTGAAAGGCCGACCATAAATCTCCTGGCCCCATTCTTGCCGCGCCGCAGGCAGGAGGTAAAATTGATGGGACTTATTACACGGTGAGCCTCTTCACGAGTTCAACCAGCTCCCAGAGGCTCTCCACGTAGTAGTCGGCACCTTCAACTTTCCCGAAGCGGGTGACGTTGACCACCTTCATGCCGGCGCGCTTTCCGGCGAGGACGTCGTGGTGGCTGTCACCGACCATAAGGGCTTCTTGGGGCTTTAAACCCAGCGCTTTGAGGGCCTTTTTGACGAGGTAGGGGTCGGGCTTAACGCCGTCGAGGTTTGAGTAGTCCTTTCCGTATACAACGTCAAAATACTTCCGCAGGTCAAAGAGGTCGAGAACGAACTCGGTACACTCCTGGGAGGCGTTGCTCACGGCGGCCAGCTTCGGCACCATGTTCCTCAGTTCTTTCAGGGCATCTACGTCGGGGAAAGGCTTTATCCGCCCGAGCTCCGCCATCTTCTTGCGGTACTCAAGGTTCACTTCGTCAACAATTCGCCAGAACTCCACGTGGTCTACCCCGAAGCGCTCGACGTAGCTCCTCGGCAGTTCGCCCGTTACGGTCTTTTTGTAGGTCTCGTAGTCCAGCTCGATGCCGCGCTCCCTGAGGGCAGGCATGACCCAGTTCTCGTACCATTCGCGGTGGTTGTAGCCCTCGTAGTAGACGAGGGTCTCATCAACGTCAAATATCAGTGCCCGTAACATCCCTACTCCCCCGGATACGTCTCAGATAAGCCATGCGTCATCATATTTCAGCTGGTTGATCCATCATCATCGACTGGAGGAGATACTGGGGAGAATAATAAAAAAGTTGTGGCAGATTATCTCAACATTGAAAAAAGGGAGTATCAGAACAGATCTTCAAGTTTCACGTCAATCTTGTCCGGGTTGAACGGGAGGACGTGCCTGGTGGTCTTCGGGGAGTAGACCTCGCCGCGCTTGACGAGCTCCATGACCTCCTCCTTGCTCGGGGCCTTCCTGATGAAGACGTAGTCAATCTCGCCCTTCGCCATGTCCTCCCTGGCGTCCTCCTTGAGGCCGTAGTAGATGAGCTCGATCTTGCCCTCAACGCTCATCTCGTCGAGAACCTTGCTGACCTTCTTCTGCTCCTCAAGGCCGCCCGGAACGGCGAAGGTCTTCTCGCCGACGATGGCGAAGGCTATCTCGCCGCGCTCTGCCTTCTCCTCGGCTTCAGCATCCTCGATAACCTCAAGCCCCTCGGCCTTGAGCCTCTCGAGAACGTCCTCCAGGTTGCCCTTGAAGGCCGGGTACCAGGTGTAGACCTTCACGTCGTCGCTGAAGTAGTCGAGGATAACGGACGGGGCCTTCTTGGCGCCGAGCTTCTGAAGGCCGGCCCAGCGGTGGTGGCCATCAACGATGAGGTACATGTCCTCGCCCGGAACCTTAGCGAGGAGCATGGGCTTCCAGAAGAGGCCGGAGCCAGTAACGCTCTCAATAAAGGCCTCAAGCTCCTTCTGGACGAGCTGCTCGTGCGGCTTCATCTTTTCGAGCTCAATAAAAACGTAGTCCACCTTAACAGTCGGGATGTCGTACTTCGGGACCTTTTCAACTCCCATTACCGCGACCTCCTTCAATATTAAACCTGCGGACAAGAATCGAAGTTGGGGGTAAAAAGGCTTTCCCTGTTTTACTGCCAGGTTAAACCGATGATTATACGCTCAAACAGGCAATCATATGAAGATTTTTCTGAATAACGGTTAAAACTCTTGGGCGATTATATAACCCTGATGAGGAACATTGCAGACCTGCCCCTTCACGGCGGCCACGTGCCGGCGTGGCTGGCCCAGAGGATGAGGAAGCTGACGCGGTTAGTGCTGGTTCTGGCAGTTGAAGAGTACGGGACGAAGGGGCTTTTGGAGAGGCTATCAGACCCGGTCTGGTTTCAGGCCTTCAACAACGTCATCGGGATGGACTGGGACTCCTCGGGCTCAACGACGGTAACGGCGGGCATGATAAAGGACGCCCTCTGGAAGGAGGAGCTGGGGATAAAGGCGGCGGGGGGCAAGGGAAAGAAAAGCAGAGCAACGCCCGAGGAGCTGAAGACCATAGCGGGGCTCTACGAACTCGACCCCGAGCCCTACGTAAGAACCTCGCGGCTGGTTGCGAAGGTGGACACGGTCGCGCTCCAGACGGGCTACCAGCTCTACCACCACGTCTTCTTCCTCGACGAGGAGGGCAACTGGGCGGTGGTGCAGCAGGGTATGAACGAGAGGGAGAGAATGGCGAGGCGCTTCCACTGGTTCGAGACGGAGACCTTTACCCTCGACCCGCACAAGGCCATATCCGGGCTCAGGAGGGAGTTCGCACTCAACACCGTCTCAAAGGAGTCGAAGGAGTACCAGAAGACGCTCCTCGACGTGGTTCAGGAGAACCCGGTCAAAATAGAACGCGAGCTTGAGAGCCTGAAGGCGATATCAAGGGGCTACCGGCCGCTGGTTTATTACAAGCCACGAGAACCCTGGGAGAAAGACGTGATAAAAAGGTACGAGAG
>DRGF01000071.1 GCA_011050175.1 Thermococcus sp.
ACATAGACGCAAGGAAGCCCAAGAAGGCCGTCGTCATAGGTGCCGGCATGATAGGCCTTGAGGGAGCCGAGGCATTTGCCAAGCTCGGTATGGAAGTTCTGGTCGTCGAGCTCATGGACAGACTGATGCCCACAATGCTCGACAAGGACACCGCCAAGCTCGTCCAGGAGAAAATGGAGAAGCACGGCGTCTCCTTCCGCTTCGGAGTCGGTGTGAACGAGATAATCGGAAGCCCCGTTAAGGCCATCAAAATCGGGGACGAGGAGGTTGAGGCGGATTTGGTTCTCGTAGCAACTGGTGTAAGGGCAAACGTTGACCTCGCCAGGGAAGCTGGCCTTGAAGTCAACCGCGGCATAGTGGTGAACGAGCACCTCCAGACGAGCGACCCGGAGGTCTACGCGATAGGCGACTGTGCTGAGGTAATTGACGCAGTGACCGGCGAGAGGACGCTCAGCCAGCTCGGAACGACTGCGGTGAGGATGGCGAAGGTTGCAGCGGAGCACATAGCCGGAAAGGACGTCTCCTTCAGGCCGGTATTCAACACCGCCATAACCGAGCTGTTCGGCCTTGAGATAGGTACCTTCGGCATAACCGAGGAGCGCGCGAAGAAGGCGGGCATCGAGATAGCGGTCGGTAAGTTCAAGGGCTCCACCAAGCCCGAATACTACCCCGGTGGAAAGCCGATAACCGTCAAGGCCATCTTCAGGAAGTCCGACAGGAAGCTTGTCGGTGCCCAGATCGTCGGTGGAGAGCGCGTATGGGGCAGGATAATGACGCTGTCTGCGCTTGCCCAGAAGGGCGCCACCGTTGATGACGTCGTCTACCTTGAGACCGCCTACGCCCCGCCAGTGAGCCCGACGATAGACCCAATTACGGTCGCGGCTGAAATGGCGCTGAGAAGGCTCAAATGATGCCTGTTTTTCTCTTTCTTTTACCCGCACTCATGGTGGCCAAAATTCCCCTAAAATTCGGGTTCTTTTGCCGTAATGACCAGCAGAAGGTGGAAAAACTTATATACCAAGAAGAACTCCTAGTGCGTTGATGTCCTATGGTGTCCAGGAGTGAGTGTTTTTGGCAGCATATGCCGTGAAGCTCTTCTCGGGTTAACCCAAGGAAGGGCTGTTTTTGGCTCTGATTCGATGGAACTTTTTGGAGGTGTACCTTGTGGCAAGGGAAACCTGGGGAAGTAGGGTAGGTTTTGTTGCGGCGGCTATAGGAAGCGCAGTGGGGCTGGGGAACATCTGGATGTTCCCGATGAGAGCCGGCCTCTACGGTGGGGCGGCATTCCTCGTTCCATATCTGATATTGCTTTTTGCGATAGGGGTCGTTGGACTTACCGTTGAGTGGACTCTGGGAAGGGCTACCAGAGGCGGGCCGATAGAGGCGTTCGCCAAAACGTTGCCTGGAGGAAAGTACCTTGGAATACTCGTGAACGGGATAATGGTCATGATATTCGCCTTTTACTCCCTGGTGCTTGGCTGGATACTCAGGTACTTCATAGCGTCCCTCACGGGAGAACTAACAAGGATTAACCCGGGAGCGTTCTTCGATAGCTTGGCGTTCAGCAAAGAGGCCCTCCTGTGGCAGTTTATCATGATAGCGATGACGGTAGCAATAGTTGCCATGGGCGTCAAGAGGGGAATTGAAAGGGCCAATAAAATCATGATGCCCGCTTTGTTCGTGCTTTTGGTGGTATTGGCGATAAGGAGCGTTACACTGCCAAACGCCTACGAGGGGCTGAAGTTCTACCTCCTTCCTGACTGGAGCAAATTGATGAGCGGAAAAACCTGGATGGTAGCTTTATCCCAGATGTTCTTCTCCCTGAGCGTCCTGGGGACGACGATGGTGGTTTACGGTAGCTACCTGAAGGACGAAGACGATATCCCGTTATCGGCAATAGCGGCGGCCTTTGGGGACACTGCGGTGGCCGTTACGGCAGGATTCCTGGTATTTCCGGCAGTTTTCTCGCTTGGCTTCGAGCCTGCGGCCGGCCCAGGTCTGGTGTTTGTGACGCTGCCGGCGGTATTCCAGAAAATGCCTGGGGGAGCGTTCTTTGGGGCGTTGTTCTTCCTCCTGCTGATATTCGCAGGGCTCTCTTCAACGGTCTCGATGCTCGAAGTCTACGTGGACTCCGCCATGACAAAGCTCAACATGAGCAGAAGAAACGCTTCGATCCTCCTTGGGCTGCTAACCTTCCTTGTAGGGGCACCCTCCGCAGTGAACCCATCTTACTTCGACTGGCTGATCAACATCTCCACGGTGTACATAGGGCCGCTCGGGGCTTTGATAGCCGCTTTAGCTCTAATAAAGCTTGGAGTGGACAGGGCATACGAGGAACTCAGGAAAGGGGCCCTTATAGAGGTACCGGAGCTCTGGAAGCCGTGGGTAAAGTACCTGTACCCGGTAGTGATAGCGGTCATATACGTCTCACAGTTCCTGCTGGGGTGATCAAATGGACGCGGTCTATCTGATAGCCCTGTTCGTGGTGCTGATAGTCTACGGGCCCCTGGTGTGGGCCCTCTACAGACTTTCGAAGGCTCCGAGCCCCTAATTTTTTATTTTGGGTAATGCGCTGCATCATTCTTCGTAAAGGCCCTCCAGACGGTTTATCCAGACGTCACGGAGGAGTTCGTGCGTGAGATAGTCTCTCGCGACGCAAAGGGCCGCTACGAGATTAGATGCGACAAAATCCGGGCCCGCTACGGCCACAGCTTTCCTGTGGGCCTGAACCACGAGGAGGACGGGGAGTCGAGGGT
>DRGF01000105.1 GCA_011050175.1 Thermococcus sp.
AAGGGGTGGCGTCAGGAAGGCTGTTCTCGACGTGGAGGATGAGAACCTCAGCATGAAAGAGCGGTGGGAGAAAAACAGGCTTAGAGAGGAAGAAATCGCGATGTTGAGGGAAGCTTTCAGGTTCTGAGCGGATACTTCCTTCCGTTCTTCTCCAGCTTTTCCCCAACCGCCCTGTCGAGGTCTATGCCCAGCTCGTGGGCGAGGAGCGTGAGGTAGATAACGACATCGGCTATCTCGTCGGCTACGGCCTCCTTTTTGGCCGGGTCTTTAACGGCCTCCAGTATCTCTTCATCACTTTCCCACTGGAAATGCTCGAGCAGTTCGCCCAGCTCCACGGCGGCGGATATCGCCAGGTTCTTCGGCGTGTGATACTTCCCCCAGCCCCTTGCATCGCGGAAGGCCACGAGCTTTTCCTCAAGCTTCCGGAAGTCCATAGTACCACCTCAGTAGGCGTGGGCATCGGCTTTCTGGAGGAGCTCCAGAAGCTTTAGAAACTTCTCAAGTTCTTCCCTGGAAAAGTGGTTCTCAACGTCGTCCTCCGGATCCAGCCTTGTCAGGAGGTCTCTGGCCTTTAAGAGGTCATCAAGGTCTTCCTGGAGCTCAATCGCCCTCTGAGTGAACTCGTAGCTGGTGTGGGGGCTCTCAAGGGCCCTCTGCTGGTTGGAAACTATGGCTATCCTCACCGCCGCTATTGTCTCATCCAGAATTTCCAGGAGCTCGCGAACTTTCATCTCTACCACGTGCCCAATTACGTGGAGAAGTATTTAAACCTCCCGAAAGGTTTTTACACTGAACTGAATAAAATTAATACGGTGGTTCCAATGGATTTTGCCCTCTTCATGGAGAGATACGGGTATAAGATACTCTTCGCGATATTTGGGGCCATCATTCTGGTGATATTCGGGGTCGTTGCGCTCTCAGTGTACTCGGTTCTGAAGCTCTACGGGCTCATATTTGGGGCAATGATACTCCTCAGCGTGGCAGTCTACGCGTTCTTTGTCCAGCGCAGAGCCCTCAACGCCTATGGAGAGGCCCACGGAAAGTACTTCTACGACCCGAAATACGGAAAGAAACCTTGAGGGTTTTGAGGATTTTATGAAAATCCTTTAGATTTTGGTGCTTTTTTCCGAACTATAAGTTTTATACCTGCAAAATGATACGTTTCTGGTGGTGGTATGGAAGCAGTTAAGGCCCATCCTTCTAACCCGGCCAGAGCGAAAGGTGAAAAGCGTGAGAAAAAACTTCTCATGGGAAACGAGGCCATAGCCTACGGCGCCCTTGAAAGCGGTGTTGCCTTTGCAACAGGCTACCCGGGAACGCCCTCAACAGAAGTCATTGAAACGATAGCCCGCCTGAATCCGAAGGTATTCGCCGAGTGGGCCCCCAACGAGAAGGTGGCCCTTGAGGAAGCGGCGGGAGTTGCGTACACCGGCCTAAGAACGCTCGTCACGATGAAGTGCGTCGGCCTCAACGTCGCGGCTGACCCGCTCATGAGCCTTGCCTATTCCGGCGTGGAGGGAGGTATGGTTATACTCGTGGCGGACGACCCCGGCCCGCACACCAGCCAGACCGAGCAGGACGACCGCTACTACGGCAAAATCTCGCTCCTTCCGGTTCTCGAACCGGCCGACCCGCAGGAGGCCCACGACCTCATCAAGTACGCCTACGAGCTGAGCGAGAAGTACAAAGTCCCTGTCATATTCAGGACGACCACTAGGGTCAACCACACGACGGCTGACGTTGAGGTTGGCGAGTTCGTCGAGCTCGACAGGGAGCCCGTCTTCAAGAAGGACATCGAGCGCTACGTGAGGGCGAGCATGGAGGGCAACAAAAAGAGGCACCGCTGGCTGAACGAGACGCTGGCGAAGATAGAGGAAGAGTTCAACTCGATGCCCTTCAACCGGGTCGAGGGCAAAGAGGACGCCAAAATCGGTATAATCGTCGAGGGCGCACCCTACAACTACGTGCGCGAGGTCATTCCAAAGCTCAACGCGGACTTCAAGGTTCTCAAGCTCTCGACGCCCCACCCGCTCCCGAAGAAGCTGGTCACCGACTTCCTCAAAACGGTTGACTACGCAATAGTGGTCGAGGACGGCGCGCCGTTCCTCGAGGAAGAGGTCAAGATAGCCGCCTACGAGGCAGGACTCAACGTCCCAATCTACGGCAAGAGGACGGGCCACTTCCCGCTCGAGGGTGAGCTGACTCCGAGCCTCGTGAGGAACGCCCTGCTCAGGCTCCTCGGTGAGGAGGGGGAGACCTACGAGAAGCCGGAAGAAGTGAAGTTCGCCGAGAGCCTCGCCCCGAAGAGGCCCCCGGTGATGTGCCCAGGCTGTCCGCACCGCGGTTCATACAGGGCCGCTCTGGACGCGTTGAGAGACCTCAAGCTCGGCCGCTACAAGATTCCGATACACGGCGACATAGGCTGCTACGCCCTCTCGCTCCTCCCGCCGCTTGAGGCAATATGGACGGAGTACGTCATGGGGGCCAGCATCAGCCTCGCCAACGGCCAGAGCGTCGTGATGAACAAGAAGATAATAGCCACCATCGGCGACTCTACGTTCTTCCACAACGGAATCCAGCCGCTGGTCGATGCGGTCTACAAGAACCTGAACGTCCTGGTTATGATACTCGACAACAGGACGACGGCGATGACCGGCCACCAGCCCCACCCAGGAACCGGCGGAAGCGAGACAGGCAGGAAGTTCAACGAGATTGACATAGAAGCTCTAGTCAAGGCGCTTGGA
>DRGF01000035.1 GCA_011050175.1 Thermococcus sp.
CCAACAAGGGCGTGCAACGAGGAATCACAAACTTTGATGAAACGTTGCCAAGCAAAGTTTCAGCGCTGGCGGAAGATTAGGTGCTTTACGTGGAGGTGTGCTAATTTTAGCCGAGTTTCTGTTTAATCCGCTCTTTTGCGAGTGTTTCACTGATAAAGGCGCCCTTCGGGCGCCGATAATTAAATTGAAACTGCTCTGAAAAGCTTCTTTTTGTGTTAACCCCTGTTTAAAATTATCCAGTTCTTTAGTGCACGACTAATTTTTGCTTTTCTTTGAGAAGGGGGTTCTTTGGTCAAACTTTGTTTTGCAAAGTTTGTTCGCCTGCGCGACGTTGAAGCTTTGCTTCAACGCACGGGACGACAGTCCCGTTGAGTTTGATCAAGGTTCGTAGCTCCTTCTTAAAGGGCTAAATTTTGAGTGATTTTCTCTATGAATGGCTTGTTTGAAAGTGAGAACCTCTTAAATTGCCCACTGCGGAGGGTTTAACAAAAAATAGACGCCGAGGGCGTCAGGAGATAAGCAAACACTCTGACAAGCTTGTCTAAAACGCGTTCTCTTTGAGAATACAGACCTTCCAAAGGGAAAAATCCTTTGTATTATGGCCTTCTGAGGAAGAGCTACGAACTTTGATGAAACTTTGCGAAGGCAAAGTTTCCTGCTGCGCTATTCCTCCACGTAGGGCGCGGTTATCACCTTCCTTATCTCCCTCGCCTTCTTCGGCCCTATTCCCTCGACCTCCTTCAGCTCCTCCTCCGTTGCAGTGAAAACCCGCTCAACGTTGCCGAAGTGCGCGAGGAGGCGCTTGGCGAGGGTTGCTGAGACGTTGGGCAGGCCCTCAACTATCAGGCGCTGCCTCTCGGCCAGCGTTAGGGCCTTCTTCTCGCTCCTGAGGCGGACCTCCTTCTTTCTCTCCTCCTGCTCGCGCTTTGCCATCAGGTATATGAACTGCGCCGTCTCCTCGGTTCCGGAGGAGAAAAGAACGGGCACCCCCCAGTCGAGGGTCACCGCCGCTATGGCACCCCTGATGGCGTTGGGGTGGATGTTCCTTACCCCGTAAAGCTCGCCCTCTATGATTATCACCGGCTTCTCGTAGGCGGCCTTAAGCCTCTCAACCTGATCGAAGAGCCTGCCGTCTATGATGGACTGTATAAAGTCGTTGGCGCTCTTCCTCTCTATCCCGACGTCCTCGCTCACGACGTAGTCCGCAACGTCGAGGGTCCTGACTTCTACATCAGCCCCAAGCTCCTTCAGATGCTTCGGAACGCCGCTCCTCAGCTCGCGGCTGTCAACGTAAACGACTATGCCCTTGGGCTTCCTCACGAAGACCGGCTTTATGGGGAGCTTCTCTTGGGCTCCTTCCTCCGGAGGCTCAGGCCTCTCAACCTTTTCCACGTTCTCCTCAGCACCCTCGGGTTTTTTCTTCGGCTTAATGAACTCATCGAGGGAGGCAATTTTTCCCTTTGATGACATCTCAACACGCTCCGCGGCCCTTTCCCTTATTTTATCTTTCTTCCGGGCCTTTTCGAGTTCCCTCGCTATGGCCCTTATCGCGTCAAACATACCCTTCTCTTTCCGCCGGGAGCTCCAGTAGTAAGCCTCATCGCGTGTCCCCTTGGCCATCAGTATAACGACCTTCCCCGGCCTGTGCCTCCCGGTTCTTCCGCGCCTCTGGATGCTCCTTATGGCTGAGGGCACGGGCTCGTAGAAGACCACCAGGTCAACCTCGGGGACGTCCAGCCCCTCCTCGCCAACGCTGGTGGCCACCAAAACGCTGAACTCGCCACGGGAGAAGCGGTCGAGGACTTCCTTCTGCTCCTTCTGACTCATACCCCTGTCCTTACCCCTGCTGGCCTGGCCGATGAAGCGTTTTGCCGAGACGCCGAGGGCGGTGAGTTCCTCCACTATTCTCTTCCCAGTGTCCCTGTAGTTTGTGAAGACGATCACCTTGGAGTTCGGCTTTCTTTCGAGCTGGGCTTTGACGAGCTCCTTGAGCTTCTCCATCTTCGGGTGGTCGATGCCGAGCTCCTTCGCCTGGACGAGGAGGTAAATCACCTTTCTCATGCGCGGGTCTTCCATGAGTTGCTTGCTGGACTTCGCCCTCTTGTCCCCCTTGAGCTTCTTGAGGTAGGCCCTCAGCGCGGTCAGTCCCTGGGTCTCAAGGAGTTCAATAGCATGCTGCAGCTTGACAGCCTTGGCTTGGTGAAGCCTGAGGCGGCCGAGCTCGTAGTTCCCCCTCGCAACCTCCTGGCTGATCCTCGACCCGGCCTGCAGAACTTCCCTCTTTGAGATGTCGGGAGAATAAGTCGAGACGAGGTTGAACTGGGCGAGGGGCTTGAGGCTCTCCTTCAGCATCTCTCGGAGAAGGCTTCTAACTTCCTTGTATATCTCGGGCAGCTCGACCTTTACCCACTCGAAGGCGATGCTCTGGACGTAGGGCTTAACGTCAGGGGAGCTCTCGGTTCTCACCTCGATGTGCTCGATGCCGAGGTTTTCCACTATCTCGCGGATCTTGTCGGCGTCGCTCCCAGGGGATGCGGTCAAGCCGAGAACCAGCGGGTGCTTGGCCGTTTTGAGATACTCCCTGGCGATGAAAACGTACGAGTAACCGCCAACGGCCCTGTGGGCCTCGTCGATTACCAGAAGGGACACGTCCTCC
Organism: Thermococcus sp.; assembly: GCA_011050175.1. GTDB lineage: Archaea > Methanobacteriota_B > Thermococci > Thermococcales > Thermococcaceae > Thermococcus. Next base: position 2,657 of record DRGF01000035.1, read on the forward strand.
AGCGAAATTCTGCCCGTGAGGATGTCGTTCTCTACGGTCTGGGGTGTGGCGGTTATAACGACGCTCTTCTCCCAC
>DRGF01000074.1 GCA_011050175.1 Thermococcus sp.
CCGCCCAGGGAGAGGGCGAAGCTGATAACCTACGTGCCCCAGAGCTCCTACCCGGAGTTTGCCTTCACGATAGAGGAGTTCGTCGAGCTCGGAACCTACGCGACCCGGGGCGACGTCGGGGAGGCTTTGAAGAAGGTGGGCCTGTGGGAACGCAGAAGGGAGTACATAACCAACCTGAGCGGTGGCGAGTACCAGCTGGCTCTCATAGCGAGGGCCATAGCCCAGGGCAGCGACGTTATCCTGCTCGACGAACCGACTTCCCACCTCGACATAAACCATGCACTCCAGGCGATGGGACTGCTCCGCGAGCTCAGCGGCGAGAAAATCACAATAGCGGTCCTCCACGACCTCAACCTGGCCCTCCGCTACGCGGACAGGCTGATTCTCCTCCACAGGGGAGAGAAGCGCTGGGAAGGCAAGCCGGAGAAGCTGGAGCCCGGTGTCCTCGAGGAAGTCTACGGCGTGAAGGCAAAGATAGCCGAGGTCGACGGTCATCGGGTGATTCTGCCGGAACTCGCAAAGGTTTAAAACGTCGGGTGAGAAGATGGAGCAGGGGTGAGAGAATGGAAACGAAGAAAACCGGTACCACCACAGTGGGAATAAAGGCCAGGGATGGTATCGTCCTGGCCGCCGATACGCAGGCTTCCCTTGACCACATGGTCGAGACCCTCAACATAAGGAAGATACTCCCGATCACGGACAGGATCGCGATAACCACCGCGGGAAGCGTTGGCGACGTGCAGGCCCTCGCGAGAATGCTTGAAGCAGAGGCGCGCTATTACCAGTTCACCTGGAACAGGCCAATGAGCACCAGGGCCATGGCGAACCTGCTCAGCAACATACTCAACGAGAACAAATGGTTCCCGTACCTCGTCCAGATCATCATAGGCGGCTACGTTGACGAACCGACCCTGGCGAACCTCGACCCGATGGGCGGACTCATCTTCGACGACTACACCGCGACCGGCTCCGGAAGCCCCTTCGCGATAGCAGTCCTCGAAGACGGATTCAGGAAGGACATGAGCGTTGAGGAGGCCAAGGAGCTCGCGGTCAGGGCCGTTAGGACGGCCGGAAAGAGGGACGTTTACACCGGCAACAGGAAGGTTCAGGTCGTCGTCATAACCAAGGACGGCATGAAGGAAGAGTTCGTCGAGTTCAACGAGTGAACCCGGTGCACCAAAGCCCTTTTTAATTCTCTTTTTGAATTGATGATATGCAGAACCCGCCCAAGAAGCCCACAGTTCTTGGACTCATAGTCCTGCTCGTTCTGGCGCTCTACGCAGCCGACAGGCTGACCGTCGAGTCAAGCCCCATTCTGCAGGAAGCAAATGAAATCCTCGACCAGGTTCAGGATATAAGGAACCTCACCTTCAAGGAGAGGCCGAGGATAGTTGTTCTCACAAAGAGCGAGGCTTTAGCCAAGTGGAAACCCGGCAAAGCGGACATCGAGAGGATGAAAATCGAAGAGCTGACCTACAAGATGACCCTTCTCCTTCCCCCTGATTACCCGTACATCAGAGAGGAAACCGAGAGAAAGGCCGGCTGGATAGCCGTGACGGTGGGGGACACCATCTACGTCATTCTGGAGAACTTCATGCCAGACCCCGACACCGCCCGGAGGACGATAGCCCACGAGAGCGTCCACGTGCTCCAGAAGCAGTGGTTCGATGCGAAGTACGGGGCGGACACCTACGACGGCACCATGGCGGTCCAGTCCCTCATCGAGGGGGACGCGGACCTCGTGGCTGACCTCTACTGCGAGAGGAACGGGATACCAATCCACAAGATACGCTCCCTGACCGGCAACCCGCTCACCGACCTCCACATTTTCCCATACGTCTTCGGCGACCGCTTCGTGCAGTACCTCTACGAAAAAGGGGGCTGGGAGCTCGTCAACGAGGCGTACTACCGCTACCCAGTCTCGGCACAGCAGGTCATGCACCCCGAGCTGTACCTCCAAAACGTCACGCCGCTCAACGTCACCCTGAGCACACCGCCCGATTCGAGAATTCTCAAGGAAGACAGGCTCGGCGAGTACTACTTATACCTCCTTCTCCGGGACGTCGCAAAGCTGGACAACGAGACCGCCTGGAGCGTTTCAAGCGCCTGGCGCGGCGAGAGGCTGGTTCTGGCCCAAAACGCAAACGGCTACATACTTCGGTGGAGGGTCGTCTTCTCAAGCCCCGAAGCCGCGAAGATCTTTGGGGAAACCGTCTCCAGGCTCGCAGAGGGCAACACCTACGCGAACTACACTTTGAGGATTGAGGAAAACTCGGTTCTCTTAATAGCCGAAAGGAGGGAATAGAATGAAGCTCGTCTGTCCAATCTGCGGAAAAACCTACGAAGAACCCGTTCAGAGGTGCGAGTGCGGTGAGCCAGTTGAGTTCGAGGCAGTTCACGGCGAGCCATACATAGGAAAGAGCGTCTGGGAGCGCTTTTACGACTTCTGGCCCGTTGAGCCTGCGCTGGAGTTCTCGCTCGGCGAGGGCGACACGCCGCTGGTCAGATCAAGGCTCGGCGAAGAGATTGGTGTGAACCTCTACCTCAAGAACGAGACGGTAAACCCGACGTGGAGCTTCAAGGACAGGGGCACCTTCCTGGCGATGAGCTACGCCCTGAAAGCGGGCTACAAGGGCATCGCCTTCGAGATAGCAGAGGAGGTAAGCCCGGACTACGTTTTAATCCCGACCAGCTCTGGCGGACTCTTCAGGGGGATTGCAAAGGGC
>DRGF01000196.1 GCA_011050175.1 Thermococcus sp.
ACCATGAGCGCTTCCCTGTGGAGCAGGCCGGAATACCTATCCTCCAAGAGCTCCTTCAGGTAGCGCGAGACCTCGTGGATGAGATCCCTGTCGAGGTGGCTTCCAACGGCCTTTGGAAGGGCGTGCCATATCGTCTGTATTCCCGGCTGGGCGGTTCCAAAGGCGAGCGGGCTTATGGCCGTGTCGATGTAGTCCGCCCCCGCCTCGACGGCCTTGAGGTAAGTCGCCACAGCCATTCCGGTGGTCGAGTGAGTGTGGACGTTTACGGGGACGCCGTAGGTCTCTTTTATCTCTTTGACCAGCTCGTAGGCCTTTCCGGGCGTCAGCAGGGCTGCCATGTCCTTGATCGTTATGACATCAACGTCGAGCTTCAGGAGCTCCTCCACCTTTTTCATGTAATATTCCAGAGTAAAGATTGGGCCGGTCGTGTAGGCTATGACTCCCTGCACCTCTGCGCCGACGTCCTTGGCCTTCCTTATCGCCACTTCCATGTTCCTGACGTCGTTGAGCGCATCGAAGACTCTAAAAATGTCGATGCCGTTCTTGTGCGCCAGCTCGACAAACTTCTTAACGACGTCGTCTGGATAGTGCTTATATCCGACGATGTTCTGCCCCCTGAGGAGCATCTGAAGCTTCGTCTTCTGTATGTGCTCCCTCAAAAGCCTGAGCCTCTCCCAGGGGTCTTCCCGGAGGTAACGGATGCAGACGTCGAATGTCGCCCCTCCCCAGACCTCCATGGAGTAAAATCCTATCCGGTCCATCTTCTCGGCTATTGGCAGCATGTCCTCAGTCCTGAGGCGCGTGGCTATGAGGGACTGGTGAGCGTCACGAAATGTGGTGTCTATAATCTCTACCCTCGTCATTTCTATCCCCTCCGGTGCCCAGAAAAGTACAACCCTTTAAAAGTCTTCCGACAAGAAAAGAATAGAAATTAAACAAACGTCGAAATCAGAATCAGAGTAGACCTTCGGCCTTAGCGGCCTCCTCCGGGTCCTCGTTGCGGTGGATGACCCTGATAAGGGCCTTGATAAGGGGCTCTGGGTTCTCGCGCTGGAAGATGTTCCTTCCAACGACGGCTCCAGCACCGCCCGCCTCTATGACGTCCCAGACGAGCTTGAGGAAGTCAACGGGGTTGTCCGTCTTTGCCCCACCGCTCAGAAGGACAGGAACTCCCGCGGCGGCGTCAACGACCTTGGCAAAGGTCTCCTTTGAGCCGGTCCAGTAGGTCTTTATCATGTCCGCACCGCTCTCAACGGCCGCCCTCGCGCCGTACATGACGACGCGGTAGTCTTCCTTTTTACCATAGCGCTCGTTGATGTACGGTCCGCGCGGGTAGGCGAACTGAACTACCGGGAAGCCGAGGTCGTGGGCGTAGCTCGCTATCTCGGCGAACTGGCGCATCATTGCGTCCTCAGCCGGGCTGCCCCAGTAGACGGTGGCCGCTATGGCATCTGCGCCGAGCTTGACGGCGTCCTCAACGAAGCCGAGCTGGCTCTGGAGGAGCTGGTCCTCCTTCGGGCGCAGGTTGGTCTTGCTGGTGAGCTTGATCATCAGACCCCTGTCGGGCTTCACGTCGTTGCCGGCAATCCTCGCGAGGCCAGGGAGCATCATAACGCCGTCGATTCCGGCCCTGACAACCTTCTTTATGATGATCCTCGGGTTGACGTGCTCCCAGTGCTCCTCGAAGTCCGTCGGCCCGTGCTCGAAGCCGTGATCCATGGCGAAGATGAGGGCCCTTCCGTCCCTCCTGAAGAAGCGCTTCATCCTCCTCCTAATCCCCACACTCTGGTATGCGTCCATACTAATCACCGGGAGTGATATATCATTTTAGAATTTAAGGTTTTCCTTGACGGAAAGGTGTTTAAGTCTCCGGGTCAAGCTTTGGACGGTGGTTGGATGGAGAAAACAAAGCGGGTTATAGGTGTCAAGATTATCCGGCTGGATGAAGTGGACTCCACGAACGAATACGCTAAGGCCATCGCCCACGAGGTTCCCGAAGGGACGGTCGTCGTGGCGAAAAGACAGGTTGCGGGAAAAGGCAGAAAGGGCCGCTCCTGGGCATCACCTGAGGGTGGCCTCTGGATGAGCGTTATCCTCAAACCCCCCAGGGTCGATCCAAGGCTCGCCTTCGTGGGGGCGCTGGCGGTGGGGGACACGCTCGCTGACTTTGGAATTTCTGTGGGGATAAAATGGCCGAACGACGTGTGGGTCGGCGGAAGGAAGATATCAGGCATACTGGCGGAGGGGAAGGCGGGGGAGTACAGCATACTGGGGATCGGCCTCAATGTGAACAACCCCATCCCTGAGGAGCTGAGGGAGAACGCCGTTTCAATGATGGAACTCCTCGGCTCAAAGCTTCCGCTTGAGGAAGTCCTGAAAAGGCTCCTTTTGCATCTGGACGGCTGGTACAGGGTCTTCCTTGAGAGGCCGGACCTGTTGATGGCGAAGGTTCGTGAGAGGACGTTCATACTCGGGAGACCCGTCACCGTAATCGAAGGTGACGAGAGAATCTCGGGCATAGCACTGGACGTACTGGACGATGGCTCGCTACTTATGGACATCGACGGACAGTTAAGGAGAATCCTGTATGGGGATGTTTCGCTGAGGTTTTTCTAAGTTCTTTGCCATTTTGCCAATGTTTTGTGGATAAGATTAATATATAACCCAAACCGACCATTTCTGCTGACAATCAGTCAGCGTAATAAGGGGGTGAAACAGTGGGGAA
>DRGF01000150.1 GCA_011050175.1 Thermococcus sp.
AGGTGGTTCCTCAGCTCGAGGGCGAAGGAGTAGAGGGTTATCCCGATGGCGAGGAGGATTTCTACCCCGGACAGGTTCCCGTCAATGAGTGCCCCGTAGAGGAAGGGCAGGCTCCCAAAGAACAACCCGTGGGAGAGTACGTCGACCAGGGGCCTCGCTTTAAGCCTCGGCGGGGCTGAATAGAGCGTGGCGAGGAGTAACATTGCGGCATAAACGGCAAAGGCCCATCCCTTCGTCGTCAGGGCAAGTCCGAGCCCAACCGAAGCGAGCAGGGCAGATATCATCAGTCCCGCCCTAAATGATAGTTCTCCGGAGGCTATGGGGTTCTTTTTGACCTTCACTGGATTTTTGGAATCGGTATCAACGTCGAAGCAGTTGTTTATCGAGAACGCGTACCACACGAAGAGGACTCCCGCGAGGAACGCCGTAACGAGCTCATATACCTCTGTACTCCTCCAGTTCATCAGAAGGGCGAACCCAATCAGTGCTATGTAGGCCCTCCCCTCCAGTGGCCGGAGGTTTCTAACAACGGCTGAAATCGATGTCATTGCTATCACCGTTCACCCTCTTGAAGAAAGTGTTATAAACCTTTCCACGAATTCATAGCAAGGTATGAAGAAAAATCTTCAGGGGATTGGGATGGAAGACGTGCTCCGCGCCCTCTCCAAAACCCTCAGGGTCTTTGAGCTCGGGGAGTCCGAGATAAAAATCTACTCCCTCCTTCAGCGGGAGTCGCTGACGCCGAGGCAGATTGCGAAAACCCTTGGCTTATCCGAGAGAATCGTCAGGGAAAAGCTGAAACACCTCATTGAGCTGGGCCTCGTTGAGAGAACCCTCGTGAACAGGGGCTGGCTGGGCTACGTTTACTACGCCAAGGCCCCCAAGGAGGCCCTCCAGGCGCTCTTCAGCAGGCTGGAGTCCACCCTAAGGGCCCTGGAGAAAGAGGGAGAAACTAGAATCGAGGGATAACGGCTCGAAGCCTCATGATTCTTCGAGGAGATCCCTGACGTATTTGGGCATCTGGAAGAGGGTCTCGTGCCTCTCTGGGTCGTAGTAGTAGAGCTCGAGCTCCCTTCCCCTCTCGACGTCGACCTTTCTGAAATCGATGTCGCCCTTCACGCCGACCAGGAAGCTCCAGGGCGATGCGTAGCCTATCACGGGGAAGCTGAAGTAGTAAACCCTGTCGAAGATCTTCTTCATAGCTCTGTGGGCATCGAGGAGCTCGTTAGTGAAGAGGTAGACGCTTCCCGCCTGGGTGATGTATATCCCCGGGTCGCTGAGCTTCTCGTAGGCGCTTCTGTAGAACTCCTCGCTGAACAGGAGCTTCGCCGGGCCAACCGGATCGGTCGAGTCAACTATTATCGCGTCGAACTTCTCCCCGCTCTCGCGCAGGTACTTCACGCCGTCCCCGATTATGAGCTCCGCCCTCGGCTCCTCGTTCTTTATGAGCCTGTCGAGCAGGTCCTTTGCCACGTCGAGGTAGAGGTAGGAGGCTTCGACGACGCCCTCGTCTATCTCAACCATCGTGGCCTTTTCAACCGTTTTGTGCCTGAGAACTTCCCTCAGCGTGCCGCCGTCTCCACCGCCTATGACGAGCACCCTCCTCGGGTTGGGGTGGGCGAGCATGACCGGGTGAACAAGGGTCTCGTGGTAGCTCTCCTCCCCGACCTCGACGAGCTGGACAGTCCCGTCGAGGACGAGCAGCTTGCCGAAACCCTCCGTTTCATAAATCTCAAGGCGCTGGTACTCCGTCTGCGTCTCAAAGAGGCGCTGCTTAACCTTGAATCCAACACCGTAACCGCGAGGGTACCATTCGATGAAAGCCCTTTCCTTCTCGTTGTATCCCATGAGTCTCACCGCCCTTAGGTAGGGCATGGGGTTTTAAAGCTTAAGGTTATTCCTATCGAAAAATTTTCATAAGAGTATCTGGACTCGGCTTTTTGGAAAATCCTCTCTTGAAAAATACGCCCTGTTTCAAATTAAGAAAGTAAAGGGTCAGTACGGGAACATGACCACAGCGGCCAGGGCCGCGGCGGGCTTGTCCTTGACGGTTACGCTCGTGCTGGCGACCTTGAACTCCTTCAGCTTCCAGCCCCTCTGCTCAAAGCCCTCTTCGACCATCTTTCTGACCATTTCCTCGGCCTCTTCCTTCGTGCAGTAGCCGGAGTACTCGTAGATCAGGCCGCCCTCGTTGTTCTCGCTGATGCCGATTCCAAGGGCCGCGCTGATGGTCATTCCTGGTTCGTCGCTCTCGATGTGCGCGTAGACCGTCGGCAGGAGCATTCCTATCGGCACGTCTGGAACTCTGTCGATCCACTCGATGTGTGCCGGAATGACACTGCTGAGCTTGACCAGGTTGACGTTTCCTATGCCCAGCTTGAGGAGGGCGTTATCGAAAGCGTTGAGCTTGGTCCCACCTTCGGCGGTGGCAGCACCTATAAAGGCTCTCTTAGGGGTTGTCCAGCTCATCTCGGCTTCCTCCTTTCTTTTCTCGCATATCAGACGATTATACACCAAAGCAGTGATTCATTCACTCGCTACTCTGGGGAGAGCTTAAAAACGTTTCGTTATATTGGAAAGAACGTCAAAAATCGTTCTCTTGGAAAAATTGAGGAATAAGATTTGAGGCATCACTCACCCACTTCCTGCGGTTTTATTGAGTAGTGGTTCACCACCCTGCCCAATGTGGCGGAGGTGAATAT
>DRGF01000097.1 GCA_011050175.1 Thermococcus sp.
ATCGGTTCCGCCACACGAGACGGACGGGAGAGAGTAGGACTCTGTTTTGGAGACCTTGACGTTTATCACAACGGTTTCGTACGGCATAATCCATATGCCTGGATTGGAGTTAAGGTTCATACTCCTGTCTGTGTAGAACCCAAGGTTCGTCTCAGTATTCCCACGCCTGTAAACGGTTATATCGTACGAGGGATTGAGAACGAGGAACTTGGGAAACGGAGCAGTGTTTACAAGGGTGACGTTAAGGTCGATTAAAACATCCCCCTGAAGTGAACCTGCGGCCTGCACCTGGTAGTGGCCAGGTAGAGCCGCAAATAACAAAAGGATAAACAAAAGAAATGCCGCAGAGCGTTTCACGGCCATCACCTCACGTGGACACCCTGGCAATGTAGAGCGAGTTCTGATTGGCCAGCACGTCCGGGACGAATATCGACGGAACCTTAACTATGACCAGCAATTGGGTGTCGGGCGGCATGGTCTGCAGTGCCGTGCTCTTCTCAAGGTCAAGAACCTTCCACCCGTAAGCGTTGAGCTGCTGCATAACCTCCTCGCTGTCCTGTATCTTACCGGCGGCTATTGCCTTGAGTATCTCCGCCAGGTTAACGTTGTATGAGTAACTGCCGGACGAACTCTGGCTCGCTGACTGACTGTTGGTGAAGGAGTCACTCGCACTGCTACTGTCGGATATCGAGGCACCGCCTGGAGAAGCCGATGACGAGTGGCTCTCACTGTAGGTTGTCGAAGATGAGGAAGAGGCGGAACTTGACTGGCTCTGGGACTCACTCACGGATATTGAACCGGACTGAACCGGCAGGAGGGCCAGCTCAAAGTATCCATCGACCATTGTCGCGTTCTTGTCTTGGATAACAAGTTTTATCCTGTCTCCAGGTGAAAGGAACGCACCATCTATGTTTTTCTTGGGAAGGACGAGGGACATCTCCACCCACTCAACCTTCTCAATCCTGTACTTCATAAGCTCCCTGTAGTCCATGATGCCCGCTAGCACAGCTTTGGCATCGGCTTTAGTGACCATCTCCCTGGAGCCATCATGTTCCAAGATGACCTCCTGGCCGGGCAGGGCCTCAATCCTGTAGTAATAATAGTCCCTCCAGAGTTCAAGGAGGTAAGGCGAGGGATCTATTGAATCAACCTGCTCCACGGTCTCAGCACTCTCAACCTGCGTTTTAAGGCTCTTCATGAACCCGATAGCTTTAACCCTTATATTATCCGGTAGGGGCATGGCAAGAAGGGCCTGGAACCCGGTCTCTATGTCCTGCATCTTCTCAGCCTTGGTCTGGTTGAGAACCGTCTCGTACCTCAGGCGCTCTACCCTCTGGATGCATGAGTTGTACTCGTTCAGTGCCTGCTCATAGGCCATTTTGACGTCGATAGAATTAAGCTCATCAACAGACTGGGCCGCGTTAATGACGTTGATGAGGCTATTTCTTATCTCTATCGGCTTCTGGGTACACTCCCTAGACTGGTTGACGATATCTCCCTTGAAGTAAGCGTACACCTCATTGAGTTTCTGGGTCTTGGCATTGGCAAGCTGTTCTGCGGCCCTGTTCTGCATGTAGAAATACGCACCAACAGAAACTATGATGAGAACGACAATGACTATCGCAGCACCTATAAGAATCCTTTTTCGTCTCTCCCTTTCCCTGATGCTCCCCAGGGGACGGGGTTTCTTGGGACGCTTTTTGATGGGAGGAGCCGGGGCTTTGGGAGTCTCAGGCTCAGGACTAGCTTTACCCAGCTCTCTCAAACGGCGAATTTTCGCCTCAATATCCTCGGACACGTTGGGCACCACCATCAATCATTATCATAAATGACCCTTATGTCAAATAGTTTTTTGAACTCTCATCCTTATTTAGGTTTCGGTGATTGTATGGAGCAATTAGAGATACGTGTAATAGAAATTCGGGGGAAATGCCCCGTTTTTCACACTGGAGACAGGATAGTAGTCGAAGGGCCCACGATAAACCTGAAGGAAACCGACGCAATATGCACCCATGCATTTGCATCTCTACTGCCGTACATAGTTGCGCTGCGAAAGGGTATTAAGCCGAACGAACTAGGTCTGGGCAGGGGAGAGAAAGCTTATATTCAATGCCTCGACCCCGGGCCGCCCTACACGGACGGTGGAACTGTAATCTTTGAGATAACGGTGGTTAGAGATGAAAGCAAGAAAGGCGTGGAGGATAGTGAGAGAGGTAGTTGACGAGGCAGACGTTATTGTCGAGGTCGTCGATGCCCGCGACCCCATCGGAACCAGGAACCGGAAGCTCGAGAGGCTCATCTTGGAGGAAGAAAAGCCGCTCCTCCTCGTCATGAACAAGGCAGATTTGGTTCCAAAGGAGTGGGCCGAGGAGTACAAGAGGAAGAGCGAGATACCTGTGGTCTTCATCTCCGCCCGCGAGAGGAAGGGAACCGGAATCCTGAGGAAAGAACTGAAGAAGCTCGCAAAACCCATCCTCGAAGAGAAAGAAAAGGTCAAAGTAGCGCTGATAGGCTATCCCAACGTCGGCAAGAGCACGATAATAAACACTCTGAAGGGAAAAAGAGCAGTTGGCACCGCCCCCATACCAGGATACACAAAGGGAAAACAACTGATAAGGTTGAGCAAGAAGATATGGCTCCTCGACAGCCCCGGCGTCATCCCGATAGACGACTTCGAC
>DRGF01000041.1 GCA_011050175.1 Thermococcus sp.
ATGCAGTTAATCCACTATGGTTTGTAGTAGAAGATTTAATAAGGTTTTTGTTAAATGTGGACATTTAAATGTCCAGAACCTGAGCAAGCTTATTAAAATCAACCCCTGCTGTCATGTCAATGTCTATCGGCGTGATGCTGACCTTTCTTTCAACCTTTAAGGCGTGGGCGTCCGTCCCTGGCTCGAACTTTTCACACTTCCTGCCGACCACCCAGTAGTAAGGGTGTCCCCTCGGGTCGATGCGCTCCTCCACTGTGGGGGAATACCTCTTCCTGGCCAGTCTCGTTATTGCTACCGGTGTCTCCGGCGTCGCGTCGCCAGGGACATTGACATTAAGCATGTCAACACCCTTCGGAAGGCCTTTCTCAAGGACGGCACTGGCTATTCTCCTTAGAAAATGGGACGCGACGGAGAAGTCTATTCCCTCCCCATCACCGAGGGTCTTTTTCCAGTCGACCTCAAGGCTTACCGCCATGCTGGGAATCCCATGGGTGGCGGTCTCCATGGCTGCTGAGGCTGTTCCAGAGACGGTTATCTCGGTGCTCAGGTTTTCCCCGAGGTTTATTCCGCTTATGGCCAGGTCAAAGTCGCCGAAGCGCACGAGGGCGAAAATTACACAGTCCACAGGCATTCCATCGAGACCGTAGGCGACCTTTGCCCCCGGAACATCAACCAGCTTTGCCCGGAGGGGCCTGTGGAGGGTCATGGCCCTTCCGCTGGCACTCCTCTGGAAGAGCGGGGCAACCACATACACATCGCCGAGGTCTTTAACGGCCTCAACGGCGGCGCGAATGCCCCTTGAATAAATACCGTCGTCGTTTGTGATGAATATCCTTGCCATGATAGGAACATCAACCTCACCTTTAAAAACCCTAACTCCCAGCCGGGTTCAGGTGAGAAGATGAGCTACTGGACGAGTGAGGACAACGTCGCTGGAAAGCCCGGAACGGCGCTCTTTATCATACTCCCAACCATCGGGTGCTACCGCTTTAGGATAAACGAGGCCTGCTACATGTGTGCCTATCCCACGGCCGCCCCAAAAGTGAAGTGGAGCCAGGAAGCGATAGTGGACTACGTGAAGGAAGCGCTCAAGAAGATCGAGAGCAAGGAAGGCCCCTTTGCAGTGAGAATGTTCACCTCTGGCTCGTTCCTCGACAACGGCGAGCTGAAGCCTGAAACGAGAAAGGAAATTTTCAAGCTCTTAGCCGAAATGGACAGCGTCGAGGAGATAGTCATCGAGAGCAGAAGCGAGCTCGTCCGCTACGATGCGGTCAAGGAGCTTGTTGATATAGTCCCCGACAAGCACTTCGAAATTGCCATAGGTCTCGAAACGGCCAACGACGACGTAGCCGATGTCTCGATAAACAAGGGCAACACCTTCGAGGACTTCGTCAGGGCGGCAGAGATAACCCACGAAGCAGGGGCGAAGGTAAAGGCCTACCTCCTGCTGAAACCAATCTTCCTATCCGAGCGCGACGGCATAGAGGACGTCAAGGAGAGCATAATGAAGGCAGAACCCTACACGGATACGTTCTCAATAAACATAACCGACATCCAGAAAGGGACGCTCTACGAGAGACTCTGGGAGAAGAACGAATACCGCCCGCCATGGCTCTGGAGCGCGGTGGAAGTCCTCCTCTGGGCAAAGAGGAAGTTCCCGAACAAGAGAATACTCAGCGACCCGGTCGGTGCCGGCTCAAAGCGCGGCCCCCACAACTGCCTCACCGACTACGACAAGACTATAGGAAGGGCCATAAAGAAGTTCTCGGCGACTCAGGATTTGAGGTACATCGAGAACCTGAAACCGGAGTGCCGCGAGAGGTGGGAGTACATAGTTGAGAACGGCCTCCTTGACTGGCAGCTGGTGACGTGGTGAAGGTATTTCGTTTTTGAAGGGATTTTATGTTTCCTTTTCGTTGGGTTTATAACGACCCTCATAATCCTTTGATGTTCATTTCTGTGCACTCACGAAAGCTTTAAATGTTTACATACGTAAACAGCTTTGACAAATCGTGGGTGATGCTTATGGCAAACGTCGAAGGGAAGACCGTGGTCGTGAAGGAGAACTACCTAGTCACCGGCAGGGCCGGAGACGTTGTTGAAATCGACGTCGACACTTTTCTCTGCAAGGGCTGTGGAATCTGTGTCGAAATGTGCCCAAGAAAGGTCTTTGAATGGAGCAGCGAGCTAAGCGAAAAAGGTGTTCATTACCCCGTTCCAGCCCACGCAGAGAAGTGCGTTAAGTGCAAGCTCTGTGAGCTGCTCTGCCCGGACTTTGCGATATCAGTACGGTGGTGAGTATGATAATCCGCGGCGACGAGCCTGAACAACTCAGGCTCATCCGAAAGCTCTACAAACCGGGCAACTACTTCCTGCAGGGCAACGAGGCCGTTGCATACGGCGCGCTCTTTGCAGGCTGCCGTTTTTACGCGGGATACCCCATCACCCCGTCGAGCGAAATCGCCGAGACCATGGCACGGGAGCTCCCCAAGCTCGGCGGCTACTACCTTCAGATGGAAGATGAAATCGGGAGCATAGCCGCGATGGTTGGAGCATCCTGGACGGGATTCAAGGTCATGACGGCAACGGCCGGGCCAGGTTTCAGCCTTATGCAGGAAAACCTCGGCTACGCGGTAATGACCGAGACCCCGCTCGTCCTGGTCGATGTGCAGAGGAG
>DRGF01000164.1 GCA_011050175.1 Thermococcus sp.
ACATTGACATGACAGCAGGGGTTGATTTTAATAAGCTTGCTCAGGTTCTGGACATTTAAATGTCCACATTTAACAAAAACCTTATTAAATCTTCTACTACAAACCATAGTGGATTAACTGCATGACTGTAATTTCCTTCATATTCCAACCTCGATACTATATGCACTCTGAGGTGGTTCGTGTGAAGAGGTACCTTGCCCTCACACTCCTAATTCTTCTCTTCGGAGTAGGGGCGTTTTTCTACGTGAAGGACGATGACGCTGAAGACAACAATCTCTGCTTTTTGGTGACAACCGTAAACGTCAGCGACGTTAAGCCTCCGATCGTCACCGGGCCGGGGTTTCCGCCCCGGGTAGGATTTAAGGGCATAACGCTCAATGAGGTTGTAGCCGGAAGCCCGAGGCGCGTGCTCGTCGGGTTCTTCAACTTCCGGCCATCCAACTGGACTGGTGAGAGACCGCGGTGCTACCTTAAGGCGCTTGAAGGCTTTTCTGAGAACTGGACCGGTTTCCTCTTACCCGATGTCTCCCTCTCAAACGTAACCCTCCAGGATAGGGTTTATCTGGCTTTCGGGGGCTGGGTGTTCAGGAAGGAAAATGACCACCTGCTCGTGCTAAAGCTCAGGGACGAGGGCAACCTGTACCTGCTCCTCGCCAGAGGGGAAGAGGCCGATGTCAAAAAACTCGCCGACTCAATTTCCAGCATGTGAGGTGATGTGAATGCTTCCGAAGAACGTTCATCATCTTTTTGCCCTCGCTTCGGCAACGGCCTGGGAGTTCGCCCTCCTCTTTAGGCTTCCTAGGGAGTATTACATCAAAAGCGGGGTGGTTTACATTCGGGACAGAATTCCTTCCTGCTGGATCAGATATTCCCCTTCGCCCCTCTTTGTTCTCCTTGTCCTTCTTCCTGCGCTCGTCTTGCTCGCTCTTTACACCCATCTCAGGGACCCAACCCTCAAGAAATCGGCCCTCTCGGTTGGACTGCCAGTTCTGTCGGTGGTCCTGGTCTCCATCATAAACCCGCATAACGCTCTGTGGGTTCTGCTCATCATAACGGCTGGCGTTGGTACAATACTCGGAGAAGAAAAAGGAGAGAAAGCGCTGCTCGCTATCGAGGGATTTTTGCCGGGCTTGGTCGTGCTTATGATGATACTGGGCGAGCTTGGAGTCGCGTGCTAAGGGAAGCTCATTCCTCCCCGAAAATCCTCTCCACGAACCACTTCTCGTCGAACGGCTTCAGGTCGTCGTAGCCCTGGCCGACACCGACAAAGAGTATCGGCGCGCCTATGGCGTGGCTTATGCTTAGGGCCGCCCCACCCCTCGCGTCTGCGTCCAGCTTGGTGAGGATTACCCCGTCTATCCTGACGGCCTCGTTGAACTGCTTTGCCTGCTCAACGACTGAGTTGCCGCCCAAGCTGTCGCCGACGAAGATAACGAGGTCAGGCTTGGCCACGCGCACTATCTTCTTCATCTCGTCCATCAGGTTCCTGTTGAGCTCGTTCCTTCCGGCGGTGTCTATGAGGACGACGTCAAGGCCCCTCGCCTTGGCGTGCTGTATCGCATCGTAGGCTACTGCCGCGGGGTCAGCCCCGTAATCGTGCTTAATCACCTTGACCCCAACGCGCTTAGCGTGCTCCTCGACCTGCTCTATCGCCCCCGCCCTGAACGTATCGCTGGCAGCTATGACAACGCCGAGACCGTTCTTCTTGAGCCAGTTGGCCAGCTTGGCTATGGTCGTTGTCTTTCCGGAGCCGTTGAAGCCAACAAAGGCTATGACGAAGGGCTTCTCCTCCTTGGACTTTATCATTTCAAGGAGGTCTATCTTCTTTTCGGGTGTCAGGACATCAAGAACGGCCTCACGGAGCGCTTCCTCTATGAGTCTGCCCTTGTTCGTGCCTATGCGGACCTTTTTACCGACGAGCTTTTCCTTGATCTTCTCACGCAGAGCCTCCACAGTCTCCAAAGCCACGTCTGCCTCAAGAAGCTCAATCTCCAGCTCGTCCAAAGCCTCTTCAACATCCTTCTCCTTTATCTCCACCTGGAGGAGCTTTTCAATGAACCCCTTCTTTTCTTCGGGGGTCTCCTTTTCGAGGGCTTTCTCTTCCTCCTCTATCTTCTCCTCAACGGTCTTTGTGAACTTTTTGAGCTTTTCTCTGAGCTTTCCAAACATCTCCATCACCTGGACTAGCGGGAGATTATTTCCTATATAATAATTATGAAGCGCCCTCAGCGATAGCTGGTGTCATCACCGCTCAGACCCGAAGCCACTCGTCATTGGGCGTGGGCTTCTCTTCCCGGCGGTTTATAAACCGTATGTGTCTTTCAGTATCTCCTGACGTAGGTCTTGCTCTCAACTATTCGTCCATCTTCCAGGCGCATTACATCGACCCTTTCAAAACCGACGGTTTCCCTCTTGTACGCTATCAGATAGTCGATGGAGTCCCTGAGCTTGTAGCGTGTTATCGAGTCTTTCACGTACTTGTGCTCATACAGTAGAACGAGTTTGTCCCTGTGCTCCCCCATCCATTCCCTCAGCTTTTCTCTTTCCTCCTTTGAGCGCGAGAGGGGATTGACTATCAGGTACACGTCGAAGTCGTCGCTCTCAAAGGGTGGGCCGATATATACATCACCGTTCACCTGAAATGGGAGGTATTCAGCAAGCACGCGCCTGCCATCC
>DRGF01000207.1 GCA_011050175.1 Thermococcus sp.
GAATTCGAAAACGCTGTGAGAGTCGTCTCGACGGTGCTGATAGGACTGGGTGCGGTATCCGCCCTGCTGGCGTCCCTGGCAATGACCGCACACGATGACGTCAAGAGGATCGTTGCCTACTCCACAATCCTCCACATGGGATACCTTGCTATGGCAGTTGGCCTGAGGACCGAACTCGGAACCAAGGCGATGATATTCCACATGCTCAACCACTCGCTGGGTAAAGCACTCCTCTTCCTTGCGGTGGGTGTGTTCATCCACGAGGCCGGAAGCAGAAAACTGCAGGACCTCGCGGGACTGGGCAAGCAGATGCCCCTCACGACGGTAAGCCTGGCCATAGCGACAGTAGCTCTGGTCGGCCTTCCACCGACCAACGTGTTCTTCAGCAAGCTCGTGCTCTACTACGCCTACCTGGAGAAGAACGTGGCCCTGGTAGTGGTCTTGGTGCTCTCAAGCGTCTTTGCACTGGTAAGCTACATGAAGATGCTCTACTGGCTCTGGATTAAGAAGGCGGAGAACAACATTGCCGCAAAAGAGCCCAAGAGCATGGTTGCAGTGCTGCTGTTGCTCGCCGTGCTGTGCCTCGTAATTGGAATCCTCTCGCCACTGATAATTGAAAAGGTCATCGACCCAGCGACGGCACATGCCTTGGACGTTCAGGGGTACATACAGGCGGCTGCAAACGTCCTGGGAGGGAAGTGAGATGCCCCTGGAACTACTGAAAAAGCACTATGGGGACAACCTGCTTGCAGTTGCGCAGGCAAGGGACACCCTGCTGGTAATACTCAGGGAAGGGGACAAGGTCGAACTGCTGGCCGATGCGGCGGAGAACATCTTCGAACCCCTCGCCGAGAAGGGCTACGATGTAATGCTGTGGCTCTCGGACTCAATCGATACCCTTCACCCGGAAGTGTTTGGGGGCATGGACGACTTTCGTATTTTGTACGACCCCGAGAACTTCCTCTCACGCAACCTTCCGGTGATATTGGAAATGAAAGGTGCCTTTCCAACGGTCAAAAACCTGGACAAGATGCTGATTAAGGAGGTGGTAGAATGAACGGAATGAGATTTGCATTCCTGTGTAGAGAAAAGCCCAACCCCACTGGAAAGAAAGTGGCCATAATAGGTGCCGGACCGGCGGGCCTCAGTGCCGCGGGCTACCTGGTCTGCCACGGCCACGAGGTCCACGTTTATGACAAGCTCCCTGAGCCGGGAGGACTGATGCTCTTCGGAATTCCGGAGTTCAGAATCCCCATCTACCGTGTCAGGGAAGGTTACAAGGAACTCGAGAACGTCTTCGAAGTCAAGTTCTACCCGAACACCAAGGTAAGCTTTGGGGACGAGGAAGAAGAGGGAGATGACTTCGTCAAGAACGTCGTGGACTTCAACGAGCTTGTCCAGAACTACGATGCAGTTTTAATCGCTACCGGAACCTGGAAGTCCTCCATCCCGAGCATAGAGGGCGTCGAGCTCGAAGGAGTTTATCCGGCACTTGGGTACCTGTTCAGGATAAAGAGCGCCAAGCTCGGCCACATGGACTGGGATGAGGTCGTTCCACTGGAAGGGAAGAGAGTAATCGTTATCGGTGCGGGCCACACGGCTGTCGATGCGGCAATGGAGAGCCTGCTCCTCGGCGCTGAAAAGGTCTACATGAGCTACAGGAGAACAATAAAAGAAGCTCCCGCCGGAGCATACGAGATCAACCTCCTCCAGAAGAGGGGTGTTAAGTGGCTTGAGCGGACAGTTCCAGTCCGCATAATCGGAGAGAACGGCAAAGTCAGGGCTATTGAGCTGCAGAAATGTAAACTGAGCGAACCAGACGAAAGCGGAAGGAGGAAGCCCATACCGATTGAAGGCTCGAACTTCCAGATAGACGTTGACTACGTCATCTTCGCCGTGGGCCAGAGGCCGACCCCGCCCAAGGGGGCAGAGATTGCCATCGATAAGAGGGGCACCATAATAGTGGACTCAAGGCACATGACTAGCATAGAGGGAGTTTTTGCCGCGGGTGACGTTGCCACCGGCCCCTCGAAGGTGGGAAGGGCCGTTTTGGACGGCCTCTTGGCGGCTGAAAGCATGCACCACTGGCTTATGGAGGTGAGAAAATGAGGAGGATACTCCACGTTGATTACAGCCTCTGCATTGGGTGTGAGACGTGCCAGGGAGTCTGTGAGTTCCTTCACCACGGAAAACCAAACATCAAAATATACTACACCATGAGCGGTCTCCCAATTCCGATAAACTGCCGCCACTGTGAAAAGGCTCCGTGTATGGAAATATGCCCCGTTGGCGCCATCTCAAGGGACCACGACGGCGCTGTGATAGTGGACCCCCAGAGGTGCATTGGATGTTTCATGTGCCTTGCGGTATGTCCCTTCGGTGTCCCGAGCTTCAACGTGGAAGTTAGGGCCATTACGAAGTGTGACATGTGTGCCGACAGGCGTGAGCTGGGCATGGAGCCTGCCTGTAAGGAGATGTGCCCGGCGGAGGCTATATTCTTCGGAAAGCCGGAGGAAGTCGAGAACAGGGTCAGGAGGAGGACTGCGGAGAAGATAGCAAGGGAGAGGATTTCGTCAGAGTCCTTCGAGAGCTTTGGACAGATGCTTTGATCTCTTTTTATTTCCTGTTTTGCTTTGCTCCTGCGCGCTTTGGCAGCCAAAAAGTCTCCC
>DRGF01000065.1 GCA_011050175.1 Thermococcus sp.
CGAGCGCTGGCTCTGCTTTCTGAGGGTCTTGGCGTAAACAACATCGCCCGGGTCGATGATGTGGTACAGGTGCCAGAGGTCGTCGAGCGTCTCTGCCTTGACCTTTATCTTGCCCTCCTTGACGTCCTGGTGGATTATCTGCACGCTCTCACCTCCGAGAAAAGTTGGAGACGGGATTTAAAAAGTTGCTAGAGGGGGTTAAATAAGCTCCCTCTCTGTCAGGGTGAGTCTCTCGGCGCCGTTCTCCGTGATGAGAATGGTGTCCTCGATGCGGACGCCTCCGAACTTGGGCAGGTATATTCCGGGCTCGATGGTTACCACCATTCCCGGCTTGAGCTCCGTCTCATCGAACTGGCTCACGCGCGGCCACTCGTGTATCTCAAGGCCGACGCCGTGCCCGGTTGAGTGTATGAAGTGGCCGCCGTAGCCGTACTCCTTGATGACGTCTCTGACAATGGTGTCGAGCTCTTTGGCAGTCATGCCTGGTCTGGCCGCCTCGACACCTTTCCTCTGGGCCTCGAGGACGGCGTAGTATATGTCCTTCTGCTTCTCGTTCGGACTGCCAACGACTATGGTCCTGGTCGTGTCCGAGTTGTAGTGCCTGTAGAGCGCCCCTTCGTCGATAACGACAAGGTCTCCCCTCTCTATCCTCTTGTCGCTGGCAACCCCGTGGGGCAGTGCCGAGCGCCATCCGCTGGCTATTATCGTGTCGAAGGCGGGCTTATCGGCACCGTTCATCTTCATGACGTACTCCATCTTCGCCGCTATCTCCCTCTCGTGCTTGCCCTCGCTTATCTCCTCAAGCGCCGCCATCATGGCCATGTCCGCTATCCTGCAGGCGGCCTTTATGACCTCAATCTCCTCGGGAGTTTTGATTATGCGGAGCTCCTTCACCACATCGTCGATCACGACGAAATCTCCCGTGCCAACCTTTTCCTTGAGTGTCTGAATCGTTGAGAAGCTCGTTCTGCCCTCTATGCCGAGCTTCTTCAGCTTGAAGGAAGAAAGCCTTTCGTAAAGCTCATTCCCGGTCTTGAATTTTTCTACTGGGACCCTGGAGGTCTCCTTTGCTTCCTCGTACTCCAGCTCGGGTACTATGAAGACGGCATCGTCCGGGGTAACGACGAGGTATCCACCAAGAACAGGGGAACTTCCTGTGAAGTAAAAGAGGTTCTCCTTCCCGGTAATTAAAACTCCATCAAGCTCTTTTTCGGAGATGAGCTCTTTGAGCCTGTCAATCCTCATCTTTCAATCACCAGGCATTTGTAATCGTATTACAATAAAACCCTTTCGGCAGACTCCTGACGGGGACTCTGTGCTATTGTTTCAAGCAAAGAGTTATAATCTCCGCGGAGTATTAGGGGTGTATGACGGTTTACCTGTTTGACTTCGATGGAACCCTTGTGGACAGCACGGGCGCGGTTGAGAAAGCCCTCACAATAGCCATAGAGAAAACCATTCCCGCCGTAATAGAGAGCGACCTCTATGAGGAGTACTACAAGGCACTTTTCCTTTTCATCAAGGGCAAACTGACCTACCGGTATCTGGGTGTGATACACGAGCTGGTCGCCCAGGGAACTATACACGAGTACTACAAGCTCATGCCCAAATACATCAAGGACTTCCCCCATTCGCGGAACGTCATCCGAACGCTGAGAAAATGCGGACGCCACGTCATCAGTTTCTCAGGCGAGCACACATACCCCGGCGGAAAGGTCATCTTCATGAAGAAGACGAACTGGTACGATGAGTTCGACGAGGTTATAACGTTCAAGGGAACGAAGGACATGCTCAAGAAGTTCGAAACTCTCAGGGAACTTTACCCTGACGAGCCCTTTGTCTGGGTTGATGATAGCCCGAGCAGGTTCACATACCTCCTCGACGATAACACGCTTCTCGTCCAGAAGGCTTCCCCCTACAAGAGCGACGTGGCACTGCTTTTTGAGAGACAGAACTTCCTCAAGATCAAGTCCCTCCTGGAAATCCTGGAGATAGACGAGGGGCTTGCCGCCTTCTTGGAAAGGGGATAAACCTTAAAAATACCGCCCGACGAACCTCCAGATGAGGTGAGGGCGATGGCCAGGGGAAAGGCTCTCGTCCTTGCCTACGCCGGGACCCACGAGCACCAGGACAACCACCACATGATTCTGAAGCCCCTCGGCATCGACGACAGGAACACCGCTTCAAGGCTCATAGGCAGGAAGGTCGTCTGGAGGACACCGACCGGCAGGAAAATGTTCGGCAAGATTCTCAGGCCCCACGGCAACAGGGGCGAGGTTAAGGCCTACTTCAAGCCGGGTCTGCCAGGACAGGCCCTTGGCGACTACGTCGAAATCCTTTAGAGAAACCCTTTAAACCCCCTAACCTTTTCTTTCTCCGGTGAGAGAATGGAGTTCGTTGAGGTGCGCGAGGGTCTTGCAAAAATCCTTGTCCCAAAGGCCGAGAGGATATATGACGCTCCCGTGTTCTACAACCCGGTGATGGCTTTAAACAGGGACATAAGCGTCCTGGCCGTTGGGGTGCTCAAACCAAGAACGGCTCTCGATGCCCTCTCCGCAACCGGAATCCGGGGCATCCGCTACGCCCTCGAAACACCTGCAGAGGAAGTCTGGCTCAACGACATAAACGAGGACGCCTTCAACCTGATTCTGAAAAAC
>DRGF01000027.1 GCA_011050175.1 Thermococcus sp.
ACAACCCTCTCCGCGAGCTTTCTGCCGATTTCAGCTATCTCGTTGTCGCCCTCTTCGAGCTTCTTCATAAGTTCGCGGATCTCTTTCTCCACTTCGGGGTTCTCCTCGATGCGCCTGTTCACCTCGACGTAGAGGAGCCCCATGACGTGATCAATGAAGTCCTCCTTGAGGCCCTTTTCCCTCAGCTCGGCCTCAATCCCCTCGAACTCTTCCCTCATGTTGAGGTAGCCCCATAGAACCTGGGCAAACTGCACGCCGAGGTCGTCTATGTAGTTCTGAACCTCGACGGTGTAGCCGAGCTTCCGCATTATCCTTGCCATGGTGTCGCCGAGAACGGAGTTCCTCGCGTGTCCCATGTGGAGAGGCTTGGTCGGGTTCACCGAGGTGTGCTCAACGATGACCTTCTTTCCGTCCCCGAGCCTGCTCTCGCCGTATGCGTTTTTCTTCTCAAGTATCTCGCGGACGAGGTCTCTGGCAAAGGTCTCGTAGTTCAGATAGAAGTTGATGTAGCCGTTGACCGCCCTGACCTCCGAGATTTCCTCCGGGAGCTTCTCGTGGAGCTTCTCCACGATCTCCTCCGCTATGAGCTTCGGTGCCTTCCTGAAGACTCTGGCGAGCTGGAACGAAACCGCAGTTCCGAAGTCGCCGAGCTCGATGTTCGGTGTGTCATCAAACGTTATCTCCCCGCTCCATTCCTTCCCGGCCTCTTTCAGCATGTCCTCGAGGGTTTCCTGAAGAATGAGCTTCAGCTTCTCCCTAACTTCACCGTATCCCATTCACACCACCGCAACCACTTATACCCAACCTTTAAAAACTTCCCCCACCAGCTTACTCTGGAGGTGGGTAGGGATGAAGCATCACGTTGGCGAGCACAAGGCGAAGAAGGGGCTCATCAGGATAGAGTTCGACGAGAGAGACGGCAGGGCCGAGCACGTCAGGATCACGGGGGACTTCTTCATACACCCGGAGGAGGCGATCCACGAGCTGGAGCAAAAGCTCGAAGGGCACACGATCCACGAGCTGGAGGCCCTGATGGACGAGTTCTTTGCCATGAGGATGGACATCGAGATGCCCTACGTAAACATTGAGGACTTCAAAATCGCGCTCAAAAACGCGCTGAAGGAGTGATTGGAGTGCTCGATGTGAAGGTTCCGGGGAGAACTCTCGGACACCTGATAATGGCTTTCCTTCTATCCGCCCTCGGGGGATACTGGCTCGGGGCCGCCAGCCCGGACACGGCCCTCGAGGCGGTTCAGATGATAATCGAGCAGCTGGGGCCAATCTCGGACTCCAGTTTTCACAACTTCCTCAAAATATTCACCAACAACTCGATGGTGGCGTTCTTCACCTTCATGTCGGGCCTTCTCTTCGGTCTCGGCCCGTGGTTCATAATGGCGTTCAACGGCTTCGTCGTCGGGCTGGTTGTGTTTGCGGTTCACCGGATGAGCGGAATGTCGATGGGCCAGATAATCCTGGGGCTGGTGCCCCACGGCGTCGTCGAGATACCCGCGATAGCCCTCGCCGGCGTCGCCGGTATCGTCTGGTACAGAGAAATAATCTCCGGAGAGGGAAGGGGAGAAGAAAGGTTCAAAACGGGGGCAGTTAAAGGCTTGAAGCTTTTCATCCTGTCAGTTCTACTCCTTTTCGTTGCGGCCCTCATTGAGGCCTACATAACCCCCAGAGTTGCGGGCCTCTGAGCTTCCCCCTTCTCCAATCTTCATCGCGCTGAACGTTCCGAACTCCTCGTACGTCTCAATCTCCGCCAGTATCACGTCCATGGGGTTCTCAAAGCCGCCCACAACGTTCCTGAGGTATGCCTTGTAGCTTCCGTTCATCTCCATCATGCGCTCCGCCATCATTGCGACCTTAACCGGGTCGGTCGAGTGGAATTCCAGGCCCTTCTCAACGAGCCACCGCGTCACGGCGAGCAGTCTTCCCGGGTAGGTGGAGATCGTCGGGGTTCCGAGGGCTATCGCTTCGCGGTTCATCGTTCCACCGGCACCTATCATTAGCCTGGCGTAGTAGAGCAGGCTGAGGCTGTCAACGGGCTCCTCCGGCATGATCACGTTATCAAAACGTTTGAAGCGCTCCCTCTGCTCCTCTGTACGGGGGAAGAGGACTATCGGCACATCGGGGAGCAGGGGTATAACGTCCTCAAGGATGCTCTTACTGTTCCCGTTGAAGTAGTTGGCCTTCACCGGCTCGGTGCGCATGACGATGTAGCCGCCCCTCCTGACGCCGAGCTTCTTCAGAACCTTCCTGTCGGGGACGAAGCCATAGAGGTGCGCCAGCTCGGAGAAGCCGTTTATCGGCCTCATACCGTTGGGGTCGGCGCCGCACTTGATAAGCTCGTAGGCATCTATGGCTTTGGGGAACACCAGTAGTTTGGTGTATGGAAGTATGAGTTTGTTCTGTCCAATCGCAGTTTCGTTGTCCACGAAACCTATCGAGGGGATTTGGAGGCCAAAGGCAACCCGCGGCGCCTCGGCCGAGTGCTTGTAGAGGGCCAGGTCAGGCTTCTCCTCGATTATAAGCTTGGAGAGCCGGTACATCCTTTCACTGCTCGCGAGGAGCTTGCCCTCAAGGGTGGCACCACCGTGCCTACCCACGACGTAGTAATCGAACCCGTACATGTCG
>DRGF01000122.1 GCA_011050175.1 Thermococcus sp.
CACTATGGCCGGGTTGCGCGAGGTTATGATGTCAAGCGGAAGGAGCGGGTTCTCCACCCTCTTCTCCCAGATACCGAGGAGTATGAAGCCGACTATGGAGACCGCGAAGAGGAGGAGCGTTTGAGTCGCCGTCCAGCCGACGTTCGGGGCGCGCGTTACACCGACCAGCATCGGCACGACGGCCCAGACAAGGAGCAGAGCGCCCTGCCAGTCGAGCTTTCCGGGGTTGATGTAGCGGCTCTCGCGGAGAACCTTCCAGGCGAGGATGAACATCAGGACTGCGAACGGGGCCGCCGTGTGGTAGGTCCACCTCCAGCCCCAGTTCTCGGTGACCCAGGCGCCGAGGGGCAGGGCTATGACCATACCGTCTCCAAACATGGCACTTATCATCCCCTGAACCTGCGGCACCATGCTCGGCGGGAACTCCTCACGGACGAGGGCGAAGGCGAGCGGGAATATGGCCATTCCAAAGCCCTGGATTGCCCTCGTGACGAGGAGCGCCTCAAAGCTTGGCGCAAAGCCGTTCAGGATGACGCCGAGTGTGTAGAAGCCCAACGCGACCAAGAACATCTTCTTTTTGCCGTACATGTCGCCGAGCTTTCCGAAGAGGGCCACGCTGACCGTTCCAACGAGCAGGTAGATGGTCAGAACCCAGCTGACGTCGTTGGGGTTTATCGCGAACTCCTTCTGTATCGTGGGCAAAGCTGGGGTTAGCATCGCCTCAGTGTACATGACGAGGAGGGGAAGGATGACCACGACGAGCATGGCCTTCTTCGCGTAGCTGAGGTCGTAGGTTTTACCGTTTTTCATCACGTTCATGGCTCTCCACCGACATGTCGGACGATATATTTGCTTTATAAAGGTAGCGGTGAAAAAGCTCTCCCCCGCCACCTGCAAAACCGTTTAATACTTTCCCGTCCAAGTACGGCCATGGAGAAACTCCTTATAATTCCGATCGCACTCTTCGGAGGTTTCATCGGCTCGCTGATGAGCGGGGGCAGCCTAATCGTTTTCTTCATCTTAACATCCCTCGGCCTGCCGGTTAAAGTTGCCGTGGGCACGCTCAAAATAGTGATAGCGGGCCTCACGTTAGTGTCAACCCTCACCTACTACCGCGAGGGCGTTCTTGAGCTGAGACGCGCTTCTCTTCTAACGGCTTCCTCTCTCCTCGGTGCATATCTGGGAAGCCTGCTGTTCCTCAACGTCCCCGACTGGCTCGCAAAAATTCTGGTGACCCTAACACTAACGGCCGGGCTCTACTTCACGCTAAGAAGAGAAAGCGGGGAGGAAAGACCTCTGAAAGGCCGATACCTTGAAATCCCCGTCGGTCTGGCCCTCGGCTTCTACATCGGCATTCTGGGCGAGGCCTCGACGCTCGTGGTCATCTCCGCGCTCGGCCTTTTCTTCAGGCTCGACCTCCTACGCGCCAACGCTACAGCGAAGCTGCTCATCTTCGCCACGAACACAGTCGCCTTCCTCAGCTACGCATCCAAGGGGGCGGTTGATTATTCCCTCGGCATCACGATCATGGTTCCCGTCATGGTGGGTTCCTGGCTGGGGGCCAAAGTCGCGGTAAAACTCGACCCGAGAGTGCTGCGGGCAGTGTTCTTCATTCTGGCGGCCCTCACCATCCTCAACCTGCTGGGCTGGAACTAGCCAATCCCAAAGGTTAGTGTTATAAACATCCTCCGGGAGTCCCAAATATGCACCCCCTCCTCAGGAAGGTCATCAAGGAGCGCTTCGGAAACCTCAACCGGCTCCAGCAGGACTCGTTTAGAGAGGTTAGTTCCGGAAAGAGCGTTTTAATCATCGCTCCTACGGGTTCTGGAAAGACCGAGGCGGCGGTTCTGCCCGTTTTCAACGAGATACTCGAAGAGGGGCTTAAACCAATCTCGGCACTCTACATAGCGCCCCTCAAGGCCCTCAACAGGGATCTGCTTGAGAGGCTCGAATGGTGGGGGCGAAAGCTTGGAATAACCGTCGAGGTCAGGCACGGCGACACCTCGGCGTACAAAAAGGCGAGGCAGACGAAGAACCCGCCCCAGATGTTAATAATCACCCCTGAGACCCTTGGCGTTATTCTGACAGTCAAATCGCTCAGGAAGCACCTTGAAAACGTGAAGTTTGTAATCGTGGACGAGATAGCCGAGCTGGTGGACAACAAGCGCGGGGCGCAGCTCCTCCTCAACCTTGAGCGCCTGGCCGAGATAGCCGACTTCAGAAGGATAGGTATGACTGCAACGGTGGGCAACGAGGACGAGGTGAGGGAGTGGCTGAAGGCGGACGTCATAGTCAAGCCGAGCTGGAAGAAGAGCTACCGCTTTCACGTGCTCTATCCGAAGCCAGACGAGAGGGACATGGAGCTGGCCAGAGAACTGAGTCTCTCGCCGGAGATAGCGGCGAGGCTTAGACTTCTTTGGGAGATAGTTGAAGAGCACGGAAAGGCCCTCATATTCACAAACACGCGCCAGTTCGCGGAGATCCTAGCGCACCGCCTCAAAGCCTGGGGGAAGCCGGTCGAGGTTCACCACGGCTCGCTCTCAAAGGAGGCGCGTGTTAAGGCGGAAAGGGCGCTGAAGGAGGGTAAAATCAGGGCGCTGATATGCACCTCTTCAATGGAGCTGGG
>DRGF01000204.1 GCA_011050175.1 Thermococcus sp.
GAGGACGTTGAGGTCGTCGAGGGTTATCAGGAAGATGTCTCCTGTGAGGTAGGAGACTATGCTCTCACTGAGCGGGAAGTAGGGCCTGGTCGCCATCACCTTGTAGAGCACGCCGAAGCTGAGGACCGTCAGGCCCGCGACAAAGCTTGCCACTATCCCGACCGCGGAATCCGGGGAGAAACCGAGCTTTTCAAGCCCAGCTATCGTGAGCACCACAATGACTGTGACGATGAGTGCAACGAGCATGACCAGCGAGAGGTTCTCGAACAGCAGGCCGAGTATCATCCCGAGGACGGCACCGAAGAGCAGTGAGTGGAAGAGGGCGTGGGTTAGAAAGGCCAGTCCCTTCATGTTGATGACCGGGCTGAGCATGCCGAGCAGGACACTTACCATGACGCTGGCGAGAATGGCTCTAATAAGGTACTCCGGAATCACCGCCCGCCACCCCCGTGCCTGTGAAGGTGGACGTCGCCGGTTATGCAGAATAGCTTGTCCTCAACGGGCACGACCCTTGCCAGCGGGCCATATACTGATTTGATTATCTGGTCCTGAAGGACTTCTCCCGGACTTCCGAAAGCTATCAGGCGCTTGTTGAGGAGCATGATTTTGTCCCCAATCTCGAGTAGGGGGTTGATGTCGTGGGTCGTGATGACCATAGCCACCCGCCTCTCTCGCTTTATCTTGGCGAGGACACTGACAACCTCCGCCCTCGCGCTGGGATCCAGGGCTGACAGAGGCTCGTCGAGTAGGAGCAGTTTGGGGTCGCTCATCAGGGCTCTCGCGAGGAGGACGCGCTGTTTCTGGCCCCCACTCAGTGCGCTGAAAAGCCTCTCGCTCACATCGCCCAGCCCGACGAATCCAAGAACTTCCTTGGCCTTCTCCACGGTCTCGGGAGGAAGCTTGAAATGGATGAAACCCCTGCGGTAGATACCACCCATCGCAACGACCTCAAGGGCCGTTAGGGGCACCCTCTCGTTGAGGCTGTGGCTCTGTGGCACGTAGCCGATGAACTTCTTAGCCTCGCAGGGGGCCCTACCAAATACCCCCAGCCGCCCGGTGTAGTCCCTGTGGAAGCAGGCAATCGTCTTGAGCAGGGTCGTCTTGCCCGCCCCGTTGGGGCCAAGCAGGAGAAGAGTCTCGCCGTCTTCGAGAGTGAAGTCTACCCCTTCGACGGCGGGCTTTCCGTCGTAGAATATCGTGAGGCCCTCTGCGGTTATTGCTTCCATGATAATCCCCTAGCCCCAGTTTAAGCAGTGCGTTTTTAAACTTTAATGTACCCCCATTGGACAAATTTGTGTGGTGTGGAATAAAACTTGCACTGTCGAGCATTATGCAAAAATTTTAAAAGCGCATGTTTGTACCCCTGTTAGAAAATTTTTGCAAGGCTCAGGTTTATAAGGGCTCGAGCCTATCCGCAGGAGGTGATGATCATGGCGTACCACAGAGGAAGATCTGGAGGGAAGAGAGGGGACAGGCAGGTTCAGGGTGACGAGGTCATCCGTGTTCCCCTCCCTAAGGAAGGACAGCTGTTCGGTGTAATCGAGCAGGCCCTTGGGTCTGGATGGATGGACGTTAGATGCTCGGACGGGAAGATCAGAAGGTGCAGGATACCCGGCAAGCTCAAGAGGCGCATGTGGATGCGCGTTGGAGATGTCGTCATAGTCCAGCCGTGGCCGGTGCAGAGCGACGAGCGCGGGGACATAGTCTACCGCTACACCAGGACCCAGGTGGACTGGCTTCTGAGGAAGGGCAAAATCAGCCAGGAATTCCTCAGCGGCGGCGAGCTCCTGTTCTGAGCCCGCTTCTTCTAAAATTCTAACTACCGGCGAGTGATGGAGAATGCGCGAGGATGCAATAGAACGCGAAATCGAGGGAATGCTCGGCCTCAGGGAGAGGCGCGAGAAGGACAGCGAGCTCTACAAGATAGCCAATGAAGTATTCGACAGGACGACGAAGGAAACCCTCGCCTATTTCCACCGCAGGGGCAAGATAGAGAGCCTATACGGCGTCATCAGCACGGGCAAAGAGGCGAACGTCTTCGCAGGCGTGGATGCCGAGGGGAACAAAATAGCAGTTAAGATATACAGGACTTACACCACAGAGTTCCGGCGCATATGGGAGTACCTCGCGGCGGACCCGCGCGTCGGCTACCTGCCGAAGGACATGAGAAAGCTCGTCTTTGTCTGGACGAGGAGAGAGTTTAAGAACCTCCAGCGGGCGATAAAATACGCGGTTCGTGTTCCCGAGCCGGTTATCTTCCGCAACAACGTCCTCGTGATGGAGTTCATCGGGGACGAGCTCCCAGCACCCCGCTTGAAGGACGTTGAGCGTTCGCTTGAGCCTTTGGACTTCGAGGAACTTTACGACTTCACGATGGGCGTAATCGAGCGCCTCTGGAAGCGCGGAGACATGGTGCACGGAGACCTGAGCGAGTACAACATACTGCTCCACGATAGGCCCGTCGTGATAGACTGGTCCCAGGCCACTGTAAAGAGGAACAGAATGAGCGTGGAGCTGCTCAAGAGGGACCTGAGGAACGTGATAAACTACTTTGGCCGGAAAGGCGTTGATGTTGATGATTTCGACGATAAGTTCCGTGAGCTGGTTGAAGTTTAAAGGGTGAGA
>DRGF01000099.1 GCA_011050175.1 Thermococcus sp.
CTTTTCCCTGTCCCTCTGCTTCGGGAAGCGGGCCAGCCAGAGGCGTCTGAACTCGTCTAGCTCTGAGAGCACCTTCATGAGGAATGCATTGTATTCATCTTCCGTTATGTATCCCAAAGTGTATCCCCTGGCCACATCGAGGAGCATGAGAAGCTTTTCTTTCCGGTGTTTGGCCTCATCGAGAACCCTTTCTACTTTCTCATCGATAACCTGTCTGAGCTTTTTAATGAGTTCTTCCTCGTTGACACCCGAGACGTTCACCTTCTTTTGCTCCTCGATTCTGGCTTCTTCCTTCTTGGTTCTGGATGACACTGTAGCGGGTTTCCTGGTTCCACTCATCTCCTTTTCCAGAAGCATTGCGTAGAGTTCGCCCATCTGGTTGTTGAGGGCATTGGATATTATATATGCCGAGAGAGCGGTTCCTATCAGCACTACAATGGCCACGATTGCAATCATTATCCAGTCCATGCTTTCACCTCCAAGACAATGAAAAATGAAATTAAAAGGGTTCAAAACTTAAACTTGCTTACTATCTCCCTGAGGTTCTGGACGATGTCCTTCAGCTCCCTGGCACTGCGCTCCAGTTCTTCGGTTGCAGCAGCCTGCTCCTCGACGGCTGAGCTAACTTCCTCGGCTGATGCTGTAGTTTCTTCGGCACTGGCGGCCAGGTTCTCCAGAGCTTTCAAGGACTTGTCGACTTCCTCCTGCGTGCGGAGAATCTGCTCCTTGACATCGCCCATCCTGGCACTGACATCCTGGAGGAGGTCGGCAATGCTTGTCAGGTAGTTGGTGGTCTCCCTGAGGGTCTCGGCACTGTCTTCAACAACGGTGACACCGCGTTTCGTACTGTCTGCAGCATTCTCAATCTCGGTTGTAATCTGGTCGATAATGTTCTTAATGTTGTCCGCGGCCTGCTTGCTTTCCTCTGCGAGTTTGCGGATCTCTTGAGCAACGACGGCAAACCCTCTGCCAGCCTCGCCGGCTCTCGCAGCTTCAATGGCCGCGTTCAGGGCAAGCAAGTTGGTCTGCTCGGCTATGCTGGTTATCACGTTGGTGATTTCCTCAATACTTCTGCTCATCTCTGAGACCTTGGTCACGGCACTTTCGATGGCTCCCATTGTCTCTTGGATGCTCTCAATTTGTTTGGCTGAGACCTCACCCTTCTCCCTGCCCTCGATGGCTATCTTCACGACCTCGTTGACGGCGCCCTCGAACTCGTCCATTGTTCTAACGCTTTCGGCGCTCGTCTCTGCCACGAAGCGCATTCCGTCGGTTATCTCGTTAATGTGCTCCTGCTGGCGCTGGGCCTCAACGCTGACCTGCTGAATGGCCTCGTTGACCTGGTTGATGGCCTCCGTGACGTCAGTGGCAATCTGGGTGAGAACGTCAGCGCGCTTTTCGAGTGTGTCGGTAACTTGAACTATATCGCCTATGAGGTTCTTAAGTTTGTGGGTGGTATCCTTCAGGTCTTCAATGATGTTTCTGAGCTCGCCCTTGGCCTCGACACTTAAACCATTGCTCAAGTCGCCCTCGGCCAGGCGCTCCAGTTTGCCTGCTACGGTGTCTAAGGTTCCAACGAGGTCTTTTCCGACGGATTCAAAGGCCTTGATGAGTGCACCAATCTCATCGTCCTCGATGTAGTGAATCTGCTTGAGTTTCCTGTTCACCTCACTCAGCCTGCCCTCGGCGAGGGCCTGTGCAACCTCCCTAAGGGCCTCGAGTGGTTTAATTGAATTGGATATCAGTCTGTAGGACACCACAATTATTCCAGCCGAAATCACGACTATGATACCTGTGAACATCGTGGCGATCCTTGTGGCGGCGTTACTTACGTCCTCTATAACTGCCATAGTTGCCGCGCTTACTTCCTCTGTAGGAACTTTAGCAAAGGCATACCAGCCAGTGCTTGGAATCTTTACTCCAGCTACGACAGACTGGACACCCTCCCAGGTGTATACTGCCGTATCTGTGTCCTTGCCGCTGCGTATTATGTCCGCCACGGTTTTGAGAGACTCTTCCTTAAACACGTTAAAATTCATTATGTAGTCGTGGTTCGGGTGCATGTATACGGTTCCGTCTTGACCCACAACGTATGCGTATCCTGTCTCTCCTATCTTAGCTTGGTCAATAGTTTGGGTGAGTGTGTCTATGAAAACGTCCATGCCAACGACTCCAACAATCTTGCCCTCATAGTAAACCGGTATCGCAAACGTCACAACCCATTTTCCAGTGGCTGCGTCCTCATAGGGTTCACTCCACACTGGACCGTTTGCCCTGACGGCCTCCTGGTACCACGGTCTGACGCGTGGGTCGTAACCTTCTGGGAGCTGCTGTTCGGGGTAGATGAACATGTTGCCGTTGGCGTCGCCGAAGTAAACGGAGCTTATTCTCGGCTCTGCCGTCTCAACAGCCTCAAACTCGCTCATGAGTATGGGGTTGAGCTTGTCAGCGTATCCCGGATCCCCAAAGTTGTAACCGCTCTCCTTCAGCTCATCGAGGGCCGTTACTGTCAGCCCCTTTGTGGTCACTCCCAAGGCTTCTATTCCCCTGAAGAACGCTTCGAACTCGTTTGCGATGGCTTTAGCTTCTGCTTCAACGGCATCTTTTGCCTGGTTCTCAA
>DRGF01000180.1 GCA_011050175.1 Thermococcus sp.
AGGCGCCAGGGCCTAAAAAGCACGTCATACAAAAGCAAAAGCACCATCCCGACAATGACAAGGCCGAAAGTCCAGGCAAAAACCTCCTCAATCATTCCGAACCCTCCAACACCTTCTTCAGGTCGTCCACAACCGCAGAATACCACTCGTCCGCAAGGAGCGTCTTGTTGAGGTAGTGCGTTGCTCCAACACGCTGGCTCGCGCGACCCTGGATGAAGTCCGCTATATCTGCTGGAACACCCTGCCGGACGAGAAAAGTGTAATGCCACTTCCTGATCGTGTTTGGACTGACTTTCCCGTATTTAGTGTCCTGAGCAGTGTTATATTTGATAGATGTAGGCTCAAGGAGCTCGGCGAAATCCCTCGGAAGATAGGCCCAAAAGGCTCGCTTTTTGCCCCTGGTGGTTTCCTCAGCCGGGTAACGTACCACTTTCTCATTTACGACGACAGCCTTCCACCAGTTCCAGCTGTTGAGTATTCTGACTGTCTGACTCAGCCGCATTCCAGAATAAACCATGAAGAGGAAGATGGTGAGATAAGGTTCTCCTTTTTCTTGGATGTGTTTGTAGGCCTCTCTGAGCTCTTCATCACTGATGAATATCTGTCTAATCCCACTTCTGCGGCGGTGGAGCTTACTTTTTAGGTAATCTGCGAGGTCTTCTCGGATTATCCCTTCTTCGCCGAGAAACGTGAGAAAATGCCTAAGACCGAATACATATGCTTGGCTACGGTTGTATGCTTTTATTGTTGCTTCAAGGCTCTTTCTCTCAAGTTCTACCCTATGTTCTTTGAATATTCTGTCAAGGGCTTTAAGATAGTCCTTCTTTGTTCTGTCGCCAATCTCCTTCAGGGAAAGCCATTCTTTGAATTGCTGTTTGTATTGGCTCCAAAATACGTTTAGCTCTCTTTTCCGAGATGACAACTCGCCCTCGTAATCCGCAGGTCCCGGGTTCAAATCCCGGTCCCGGCTCCATAACCTTTCTCCTGTTTCTGTGTAGCTTCTCCAGAACTAAGGAGTGATAGACTACAGATCCTACCCCCTTTACTGCAGGATTTATAAACCCAAGTGGCCAAAACCTGAGCATGCGGCGCGAGGCTCTGGGAACTGCTCTGGCACTCATTGGAATGTTCATCTACGGCCTTGAGCCCGTTGTCATAAAATCCAATCCGTCCAACCCCATAAGCTTTGCCGCATTTTCTGCCCTTGTGGCTGCCATCCTATTGTGGACTTCCCTCCTCTGGAGGGGAGACTGGAGAGAAGTGCTCACCTGCGGGGACGGACTGAAGAAGGCCTCCCTGGTGGGCCTGTTTGGCACCGCTCTGGCCTACCTCGCGTACTCCTTCGGCGCACAGATGAGCACCGCCATAAACGCTGCCCTAATAACGAGGAGCGAGGTCCTTTTTTCGTTCCTCCTGTCGTGGGTCTTTCTTGGAGAACGGATAACCCGGCGGCTCGTGGGGTATTCCCTCTTCGTACTCACCGGTTTAGTCCTCGTAATCACCCAGGGCCGGGCCCTTGAACTTCACCTGGGAGACTTTTTGCTCCTTCTCGTCCCACTGTTCTGGCAGCTCGGCCATGTCATAGCCAAGAGACTCCCCTACGGCCCCACCACAATAGCGGCATTGAGAAACACATTCGGCTTTCTCTTTCTCCTCCCGCTGGCGGCGGCAACTGGAGTTGAGTTCTCTTCCTGGGTAATTGTGGAAGGTCTTATCATAGCCTTGGGCCAGCTGATCTGGTACAGGGCCATAAAACTCATCAACCTCTCAAAGGCCACCGCGATAATAACTCCCGCCCCCGCGGTGGCGATTGGAATAGGCGTGCTCCTCGGTGAAAGCTTCACGCCCTACCATGCCGTGGGCTTTGTCCTCATAACCTTCGGAACGCTGGGTGCGGTAAAGGTAAAGAGTGAGCTCAGAACTTGAAATATGCCTTAAGAAAACGAAAGACGTCCCTAGCTCCAAACCGCCCCTCCCTCGCGGCGTCGTATATCATGCTCACCGGGACTTCCCGTATCCTCGCGCCCATCTTGGCGGCCTTCAGGAGCATCTCAGTCTCCACCTCGTAGCGCTCGCTCTCTATCTCCGGGAGGAACTCCCGCCTGTAGGCCCTGAACCCGCTCTGGGTGTCGTAGACGTACTGCCTGAGCTTGAGCCTTATGAGCCTCGTCGTTATTATGTTGCTGAGCCTCCTGTGGAAGGGCCTCTTGCCCGCTTCTTCGACCTTCCTTGCACCGATTACCAGGTCTGCATCGCCCGATAGTATGGGCGTCACGAGCTTGATTATCTCCTCGGGTTTGTGCTGGCCGTCTGCGTCCATGAAGACAACAACGTCGCCGCTGGAGTGCCGGATTCCTTCACGCATTGCGCAGCCTTTGCCGCAGTTCCTCTCGAGCCTGATGGCCTTTATTCGCCCGTCCTTCCTGGAAAACTCCCCGGCAACTTGGTAGGTCCCATCGCTTGAGCCGTCGTCAACGACTATCACTTCATCCACAAAATCGGGCATTCTCTCCAGTACTTTTGGAAGCCTTTCAGCCTCGTTGTATGCGGGAATGATGACGGTAATTTTCGCCCCGTCGAGCATTCACCCATCATCTCCGAGCCT
>DRGF01000117.1 GCA_011050175.1 Thermococcus sp.
ACGCTCCAGAGCCTCCCAATGGCCTTTTTTATAACCTCGTCCGGCGTGTAGAACCCGAGGGGTATCGCCGGGGCGAGGTTGAAGTCGTAATCACCCGGTTCCTCAGGATGGAAGAAGGAGTTGAACGGGGAGAGCGTAAAATCTACTCCAGCGAGGGCCGGAGTCCGGAATGAGTGCTCCCCGAGCCTTACGAGGCCCAGTCCCCCGGGCCCCTCGTGTTTGATGACCTCCATAGCCAGACCTCAGACGAGGTTGTACCTCTGGAGGAGCAGCAGCTCGTCCAGCGTGAGCTTCTCACCGCGCTTGAACTTCTCGAGGGCCTCAACAGCCTTCTCGAAGCTGGCGTCCTTCTTTGAGCGCATCCTGGCAACGAGCCTGTAGGCGATGAGCTCCTTGTGCCTCTCATCGAACTCGCGTATCTTCTTCTCGACCTCGCGGAGCTCCTTCCTGACTTCCCTGATCTTCTTGCGGAGCTCAACGACCTTCTCGTGGTACTCGTCGGCCTCCTTCTTGACCTCGCCGGCCTGGTTGAACGCCGCTATCATCTGCTCGTGGAACTGCTGGCTCTGGTTGGCGAGCTTCTGTATGTCCATGTTTATGGCCTTCCGGGCCTTCTTGAGCTGGTCAACCTTCTTCCTCGTCTCGACGAGCTTCCTGTGGAACTTGTCAGCCTGCTGAATTATCTCGAGCTCGGTCGCCAGAACCTGAATCTGGTCGACGATCTGCTTCTCGCGCTCCGGGGTTATGTTCGGGTTGGTCTGGAGCTCCCACTCAAGCTTCTCTATGCGCTCCTGTATCTTCTCGGGCGGCATCTTGAGCCTTCTGAGCTGGTTGTACTCGTCCCTCTTCGTCCTGTATTCAAGTATCTCCTGGTAGAGGAGGTCGAGCTTTGCGTTTATCTCCTCGCGGTTCTTCTTGAGCTCCTGGATCTGCTGATTGATTTCATCCCTCTTGGCCTTATACTCGCGCCCCTTCTGGCGCAGCTGCTTGACCTCGTTATTCTTCTCATCCCTCTTCTGAACCCAGGCCTGGAGCTCCTTCTCCAGCTCATCCAGTTTGGCCCTTATCTCGTTTCTCTCCTTTTCAAGGGCCTCTATCTCCCTCTTGATTCTCTTAATTTCTTCCGGATCTACTTTCGCTTGCATCTCTCTTCCCCTTCCCTATTTTTAGAACAGTCCGTGAGTTTACTCCAGACATCTGGACTGAAAAGCGTAGGAGTAAATAAAAACTTTTTGGCTGAAATTTTTCGGGCCGGTTAAAATAAAGAAGATAGGGGAACTAATCCATTAGGGGCTCTCGCCCGTCTGGCTGTACGGCATAAACTCAACCGTTCCTCTCTGCCTCATCGGCTGCCTGTAAAGCTCCATCAGGGCGTAGACTTCCTCAGGAACATCCGTGCTGACGTGGAGCCCAAGCTCCTTGGCATGCTCGTAGGTTATCGGGTAGTCATGGGTCCACCTGCCCTCCGTGAGTATCTGCGCCAGCTCCTTGGCCTTCTCCTCCCCGTACCTGTCCTTGAGGATGTTGTAAACAAAGTCCTGGACCTGTTTTATGGCCTTCTCGGCAACGTCCGCCAGGATCAGAGTCTGATCGTCAACCTTGTCGGCGCCCTTCCTCTCAACTGCCCTGATGATGCTCGGCCCCGGATACTGGCCCAGCTGGGGGTCAACCGGCCCGAGAACCGCGTGCGGGTCCATTATTATCTTGTCCGCCGCCAGGGCTATCAGCGTGCCGCCGCTCATGGCGTAGTGGGGGACTATAACGCGCGTCTCGGCCGGGTGGTCGTGGAGGGCCTTCGCTATCTGCGTGGCCGCCAGAACGAGGCCACCGGGCGTGTGGATTATGAGGTCTATCGGCTTGTCCTTCGGTGCCGCCCTTATCGCCCTCAGCACCTCCTCGCTGTCCTCGACGCTGATGAACTTGTAGAACGGTATTCCAAAGAGCCCAACGCTCTCCTGCCTGTGTATCATCGTTATGACAGTTGAGCCTCGTTTTCTTGAGAGTCTCTGCAGTATCTTGGCCCTCGCTACCTGAAGCCCCCTGTACTGCAGCTGGGGCCAGAGGAGCAGGTAGAGGAAAAACAACCACCACAGCAGTGAGCCAAAGAATCCAGCCGTCGCATCCGCCATGTTACCACCAAATAAGAAGGGAAGAGGAGCTATTTATATATTTGGGCCTATTCAGTTCAACCCTTCACTACCTGAGTCCCGGTCTTGCCTTCGAGCGCCTCAACTGCCCTGTCCAGGGAGGCTATAACTGCCCTCTCGCCGCCCCACTCGACGAACCTTATAGCGGCTAAAACCTTTGGTCCCATGCTGCCCTTCTTGAAGTGGCCCTCGTCGTAGTAGCGCTTGAGCTCCTCGACCGTGACCTTCTCAAGCCATCTCTCGTCGGGCTTCCCGAAGTTTATCGCGGCGCCGTTCACATCGGTCAATATCATGAAGATGTCCGCTTTGACCTCTTCCGCCAGTCTCTCGCCGGCCAAATCCTTGTCTATGACCGCCTCGACGCCCTTAAGCTGGCCGTTTTCCTCGATGACGGGAACCCCACCGCCGCCGCTGGCTATGACTATGACTCCCTTTTCCACGAGGTCA
>DRGF01000082.1 GCA_011050175.1 Thermococcus sp.
GATTTCCACTGGAAGCAAGAGCCTCGATAAGCTGGTCGGTGGTGGAGTAGAGACGCAGGCCATCACCGAGGTCTTCGGTGAGTTTGGAAGCGGTAAGTGCTTTGCCAAGGATACAAAAGTTTACTACGAGAACGATACTCTCGTTCACTTTGAGACCATTGAGGAAATGTACGAAAAGTACAGGGCTTTGAGCGGGGAAGTTCCCTTCGACACTGGCTTTGCGGTTCCACTGGAAACCGTCAGCGTCTACACCTTTGACCCTGCGACCGGGGAAATAAAGCGCACTAAGGCCTCTTATCTGTACCGCGAGCGGGTCAGGAAGATACTTCAGCTTAACCTCTCTCGGGGACGGAAGCTCAGGATAACCGCAGTTCACCCTATCCTTGTCTTCAGAAACGGCCTCCAGTGGGTTCGCGCCGGGGAGCTCAGGGAGGGCGATGTAATCGTCGGCGTTCGCAAGGTTCCTGCAAATTCAAAGGAGGTGCCAGATGAGAGGGCGTACTTCCTCGGCCTCTTTGTTGCTGAAGGGACATCGAATCCGCTCTCAATAACGACGTCCTCAGAGGAGCTTAAGGACTTCATCGTCGGGTTCATACGGGAGCACGATGGATACGAGCCGGCTGTTGAAATCCGGAGGGGTCTTTACAGGATACTCCTCCGCAAGAAAACAGCTGAGTGGCTTGGAGAGCTTTCAGCCTCAAACGCTCAAACCAAGGCGGTTCCAGAGGAAATACTCAATGGTGACGAGGATACGATAATAAGCTTCCTGGCGGGATACCTCGACGGTGACGGCCACGTTGCCGAGTCTCATGTGGAATTCGTTACGAAGAGCAGGAACCTTGCAGACGGCTTGGTCTTCCTGCTGAAGCGTATTGGCATGTCTCCAACAGTCTCCGAGAAGACTATAAACGGAGAAACATATTACAGGATTTTCATAACCGGAGAGGACAGGGCTTCCTTCAGCTCAATCCTTGAGGTTTCCATCCTCAAGAACTCGGAGCTACCCAGAGGCGGCGTTGGTCGGTATCCCCCTGTCGTTGCTCGGTACCTGGCCGCGCTTTACAGGCACTTCAGGCTGCCCAAGAGGGACAATGAAACTGCTTACCACATCCTAACTCGCAATAAGAACGTCTGGTTCACCGAGAGGACCCTCGAAAGAATCTCGGACTACTTCGGGGATGCCCTCACAAGACTGGAACTCGCAAAGAAGGCAATTGAAAGCGGGGAGAAGCCAGAGCTTCCGTTCCCGTGGACGGTTCTCAGGAAGTACGGCTTTGCCGATAGGCAGATTTCAAACTATCGCACGAGGGGACTTCCAAAGCGCGAACCCGTTAGGAGCGGGGTAGTCTTGGCTCTCCTGCGTGAGATTGAAGAGCACGAGAAGATTGCCAGGAAAGCCCTCGGATTCATTGAAGTCGTCAAAAAGCTGGAGTTCTACGAGGTTAAGTCCGTTGAGCTCGTCGATTACAACGACTGGGTTTACGACCTCGTTGTTCCGGAGACCCACAACTTCATAGCACCAAACGGCCTCGTCCTTCATAACACCCAGCTCGCCCACACGCTCTCAGTCATGGTTCAGCTCCCGCATGAGGAGGGAGGCCTTCACGGCTCTGTCATCTGGATTGACACCGAGAACACCTTCAGGCCAGAGCGCATAAGGCAGATAGCCGAGGCCCGCGGTCTGGACCCGGAGGAGGCGCTCAAGAACATCTACGTCGCGAGGGCCTTCAACAGCAACCACCAGATGCTTCTGGTGGAGAGGGCAGAGGAGATAATCAAAGAGAAAGCCGAGACCGACAGGCCGGTTAAGCTGCTCGTCGTCGATTCACTCATGGCCCACTTCAGAAGCGAGTACGTCGGCAGGGGGACCTTGGCAGAGAGACAGCAGAAGCTGGCCAAGCACCTCGCCGACCTGCACAGGATAGCGGACCTCTACGACATAGCGGTCTTCGTGACGAACCAGGTGCAGGCGAAGCCGGACGCGTTCTTCGGCGACCCGACGAGGCCGGTGGGCGGCCACATCCTGGCCCACAGCGCGACCCTGAGAATCTACCTCAGGAAGGGCAAGGCCGGCAAGCGTGTCGCCAGGCTCATAGACAGCCCGCACCTTCCCGAGGGCGAGGCAATCTTTAGGATAACCGACAAGGGCGTTGAGGACTGATTTATCTTCTTTTCTTTTGGCCCTGTTCATTTTTAACTGTGTTCTTTTATGTTCAGATGCCAATTTAGAACGAGCTTTAGTGTTCGTTTGTTCACTTTTTTACTCTTGCTTATTTTCTCTTGTTCTTGTCGTTTTGTTCTCGTTGGAAATTGAAAATTCTACGAAAAAAGCGTTATTAGATACAACTCGTAAAAGAAAAAACTTATATACAATGAAATCTTATTTTTCCTGACCAACGGGTCGGTGGTGTCTATGAACTGGAGGAAGTTTGGGCTTAGCCTCTCCATAGTATTTCTCGTGTTGAGCACGCAGTTGGTCGTTGCACCGCAGGCAGCGGCAATGAGCACTAACAACGCCAGCGTGACCTCCCGCAGGGCTGTAGTTGCCTGGCACGATGA
>DRGF01000025.1 GCA_011050175.1 Thermococcus sp.
ACAAGGACAAGGTCGGCCTCAACCTCTTCGTCGCCGATTTTGATGGCCTTAACCGGGCTTCCGATTATCTCGTTCACACCGACTCCGAAGCGGAAGGAGACGCCGTGCTTCTCCATTTTCTCCTGGACGAGCTTCGCCGTGTCTTTATCGAGCATCGTCGGCATGAGCCTGTCCATGAGCTCGACGACCAGAACTTCCATACCGAGCTTGGCAAAAGCCTCGGCTCCCTCAAGGCCTATCAGGCCGGCACCTATGACGACGGCCTTCTTGGGCTTCCTCTCGGCTATGTAGGCCTTAATCTTCCTCACGTCGTCGAGGCTCTTGAGGGTGAAAACTCCCTCGTTCTCAACGCCCTTTATCGGCGGGACAAAGGCCTTTGAACCGACGGCCAGAACGAGCTTGTCGTAGGGGACTTCCCCTTTGTCGGTGATTACGACCTTCCTCTCGCGGTCTATGGATTTAACCTCCGTGCCGAGCATGAGCTTTATCTTCTGCTTCTCATAGAACTCGTTCGGGAAGACGATGACGTCCTCGGGCTTCTCTATGGTGCCGCTGATGACGTGCGGCAGGGCGCAGGGCGAGTACTGCATGGTTGGCTCCTTACCGATGACGGTTATCTCGGCCTTTCTATCGAGCTTTCTCATAAACAGGGCAAAGTTGCTTCCTGCCGTACCAGAACCGACAACCACGACTTTCATGAGCACCACCGGAGGGAGAAGGGCAAGGAGGTATAAAAAGTTGGCTTTAACCTTAGGTTGTCAGCGATAGGCCCTTTCGCGGGGTTCAACCTTCAGGATAACAACGGTGTCCTCATCCCAGCGTACGGTATAGAGGACCCTGTAATTGCCGAGTCTAACTCGGTAAGCCCTCTCAGAACCACGCATCTTTTTGACGTCAAAACTTTCCACTGGAACTGGGTTAATTTTCAGCGTCTCAACGAGCTCGGCAAAACGCTTTAGATGGGCTGGAGGGAGACTTCGTATTCCCTTCTCAGCCCTTTTGCCGATGATGACCTTGAAGCTCATAGTCCAAGCTCCCTCTTCAGCTCTTCCCACTCCTTCCCGCTCTCAAGGGCCTCTCTTTCGAGGGCTTCTATTTCCTCGGGGCTTTCACCCTCTTCCTCCTCAATGAGCCTCGCCTTGAGCATCAGGAGGGCCTTTTCCATCTCGTCGAGTCTTTTCCTCATCTCGCGAATATCGTAGAGGAGAACGTTTATCGGGTCGGCTTCCATGTTCTCACCGCCTTTGGATAGGCAGGAGAATATAAAAGGGTTAAGCTCAAGGCTCAACCACAGTCCCGCCGTGCCTGCCCTTGACGACGTCGAAGAGGTGGTAGGCGTCCTTCTTGCCCACGATGTAGGTCTTTATCCTTCCGCGCTGGATGAACTTGGCCGCCAAAGCGTCGACGACGCCGCTTCCCCCCGCTTTGCTCTCGGCCTCCATCGCTATCTCGACGAGCTGTTCTGGAGTTATCCTGTCGAGCTTCTTCGCGTTCGGGTTCTTCCTCGGGTCGGAGTCGTAGACGCCGTCCACGTTGGTGACAACGACAAGAAGGTCCGCCTGCAGGTACTCCGCGAGAAGTGCCGCTACCGCATCGGTCGTGTGGCCGGGGTGCGTTCCGCCCATTATCGGTATCTTCTTGAGCTGAATGACCTCCCAGGCCTTGCGGAAGTCCTGGATGATGAACGGGTACGCCTTCTCTCCGAGCGCCGCTATGAGGAGCATCGCGTTTGCCCTCGTTATGTGGATTCCGATGTAGTCCTTGAAAGTCTCGTTGGGAGTAAATGCCTTGGCAGCCTGAATGTACTTGCGCGCAACCTTTCCGCCGCCGACCACAACGGCCACTTCGTGGTCCTCGCTTATCTTGGTGAGCTCGTACGCTATCGCCTTGATGAACTCGACGTCCGGATCCTCGGGAACAAGAACTGAACCACCTATATCAAAGACTATCCTCATGATGACCCTCACGGTGCTAATCGGAGCCCCTTTATAACCTTTTTCTTGCCGCTGTAGTGTTAAAAAGAATAGGAGGGGAGAAAACCCTCAGCCAATCTGGAAAGCCGAGGCCCTCAGCTCACCGCGCTCAAACCTGTACGGGTCGTACCACTCCCAGTCGAGCGGCACTTTGCTCCTTCCTCTGGCAATGAATTCAGCCATAGCCTCCCCAACGGCCGGCGCCATCATGAAGCCGTGACCGCTGAAGCCAGCGGCAATGTAGAAGTTGTCGAGGAGCTTCCCAATGGCAGGATTCTTGTCGGGCGTTTTTGCGTAGAAGCCTGCCCACTGGCGGACGATGTGGGCGTAGCGGAGCGGCGGGGCGATTCTGACGGCGTACTCCAGAACACCGCGGAGGAAGTCGTAGGTCGGCTCGTAGTCGTCGAGGCTCCTGGCTTTATACTCTATCCCCGCACCGCAGATTATTCCGCCGTCCTCACCGTCCTGGATTATGTATGCGTCGTCCCAGGCCGGCGGGCAGACCAGGGGCTCGGCCTGTCCGGGCTCCAGCGGCTCGGTCTTGACAAGCTGGTGCTTGTACGCGGTGATGGGAACGAGGTC
>DRGF01000119.1 GCA_011050175.1 Thermococcus sp.
CCTGGGGGACAAGCTCGGCAACGTACTGCCCCTGGACGTTGTTCACAAATTCGCCGGAGTGCTCTTCATAGTGTTTGGCATCTTAATGCTGTTCGGAAAGCTCTAAGGAGGCGAGATCATGGACAAAAGGTGGAGGTCAGTCCTGCTTGACACGCTGGTCATGACTGCCGGTCTCGGAACGCTCACCATGATGGCCATCGCGAAGCCCGATATCATCGGGCGCTTTGGAATCGACGACGCCACCTACGAGTGGCAGCACATCGCCTATGTTTTCGGTCTCTTCGTGGCATTCCTTCTCGGACATACCAAAATCTACGAGGGCAGCTTTAAGAGGAGCGTTGCGATCGCCCTGAGCTGGGCGGCCGTTACTCAGGCCTTGATCCCCCTCGCCCCCAACTGGCAGACCGTCGTCTTCCTGAGGTTCGTCCAGGGATTCGTCATCACGCTCGTCCCGCTCTTCAGCACCCAGATAGCCCACTTCTTCGTGGCCGAAAGGCCGTTCGCCAAGGGTATAATCCTCTCCGGCATCTTCTGGGGCGGTGTGTTTGGAAACATAAGCGGAAAATACGCTGTCGAGACTCTTGGCTGGAGGGGCGGCTTCTGGAGCACGGTCGTCATTATG
Organism: Thermococcus sp.; assembly: GCA_011050175.1. Classification (GTDB taxonomy): domain Archaea; phylum Methanobacteriota_B; class Thermococci; order Thermococcales; family Thermococcaceae; genus Thermococcus. The sequence goes on from DRGF01000119.1 coordinate 623, forward strand.
TACGCCGTCCTGGCCATCTGGTGGCTCTTCACCGAGGACTTCGAGATAAGCCACAGAAACGAGTCCAGCACAAAGGTCAACGTCTGGAAGATGCCATTCACCTGGGTCCTTGGCCTGACTTTCTTCCCGGCCCTGTGGGTGATCTTCACCATAGCCGGCTTCTCGGCTTCGCTGGGCTATGAAATCGGCTGGACCAAGGAGCAGGTGGTGGCCCTGAGCACCAGCCTGAACATATCAAAGGCACTCTGGAGCATAGCCATGGGCTTCGTGGGCTACATGCTCTCAAGAAAGAACCCCACTCCGAGAGGGCTCTTCAAGGCCATCGTCCAGGTCATGATATTCTCCTACGCCGTGGCCTTCGTCGGCCTGCTTGTGTATGCAAAGGCCATGCTGGCCGGTAACTACACCCTCGCCATTGCCTCCGTCGTCCTCATCGGAGCCCTACAGGGAACAGGACCCGCGTTCTGGACCAGCGCTCCAGCCACTTATCCGAAGAGCATCTTCCCGAAGGCCAGCTTCGCCCTCGGACTCATCTCTAACGCAGCAAACGCCATAGCTCCGACGATAACCGATATGCTTGCAAGGTACAGCACCGGCCTGGCCCTGGGAGAGCTGGCCCTCATGCCGCTCCTGGGAATCCTGACCCTCATAGCAGTCTCGAGGATGAAGCTCCCCGTGGAGGAGCTCGGCGATGCGGCCTAAACCCCTCGTCGTTTCTTTCTTTACATTCCTCGCGATCTTCTTCTACGGCATAGCCGCGATGAGTTTCGGGGAAAGGTTCTCTTCGCCCTGATGGACGAGACGTAAGAACCGAACTCAGAAGCCTTCTTGGAGTGAAACCTTCAAACAAGAGCAAGTTAAAAATAAACCCATTCAAAACTTGCAACTTCAAAAAGCACTTAATTTTTCAGTTAACGCTGAAACTTTTGGAAAAAGCTTCGCCAAAGTTTGTAGCTCTTCCTCGAATGACCACGTGGAGGATTTTCACCAATTAATGCGCATTTATGGAGGAGAACAACTCAATATAAGCCCAGATTCAGGGTTTGTTCTCTTTTTGACGCCCTTCGGGCGTCGGTTTAAACTTAAACCCGTTATAAAGAAGCGTTTGAAGGGTTCTCATTTCAACGACAAGCATTTGAAGAGAAAATCCCGTGGATTCTGGTTTTTTCAAAGAAGAGCTGCTGACTTTGATGAAACTTTGCGAAGGCAAAGTTTCTGGTGCGGGGGCGGGGATTTGAACCCCGGAACCCCTACGGGACGGGACCCTAAATCCCGCGCCTTTGGCCAGGCTCGGCAACCCCCGCGCGGAAATGAGTTTTCATCCCACCTTTAAAAACTTTGAGGGGAAAGGCTTTTAAGGATGTAAAGGAAGCTTTACGTAAAGGAAACTTTACATGGTGATGAGTGTGGAAAGATGGAGGCTCATTGGGTATGTGATTCCCGCCACGACGGCTTCAATGCTGGCAGTGGCGCTGTGGATGGGAAATATTGCACTGGCTTTTGGCGTTCTAGCAGCGGCAATCGCGGTTTCGTTCCTCTACGCTGACTGGCTCAAAAAACGCGGGGAGATTATAAGCGACGAGAGAACGCTCCGCATCGAGGAGATGGCTTCACGGAGAACCCTCCAGGTGCTGATGTTGGCCCTGGCCTTTGCGGTCGTGGTGCTCTCTGTCCTCTCCGAGAAGGTCCCAAACCTGATGAGTGCCTACTATCTGGCCCTCAGTTTGTTGGTTCTGTCCTCGGTCATCAAGCTGTATTTGAAGAAACACTACTCGAGGGTTATGTGAATGGGGAGCGAAGGGCTGTTCGTATTCATAGCAGCCGCCACAGTAATCTACTGGTTCGCCTTCTACCGCTTCATGAAAGAAACCGGCCAGATGAAAGCCGAGCGCGGCAGGAGAATAAACCAGGTCGCCTCAGAGA
>DRGF01000090.1 GCA_011050175.1 Thermococcus sp.
GAATTTTCGAGGGACTGAGGCCCTCAGACCATTCCCAGTTTTTCCATGAACCTCTTGGCGTACCTGATGTCCTTCTCCAGCTCTGCCTTCTGGAGGATCTGCCTCTCGATGGCCCGCAGGGCGTCGTGGACTGCCTGGATTGCACCCCAGGTTTCTCCCGTAGCCACGAAGACTCCCCTGTCGGTGACAACACGCATCCTTGCCTGGTAAAGGTGCACGCCGCGGAACTTCTCGTTGAAGCGCTTAATTTGAATGTATATTATGCCCTCCTGGCCGAGTAAATCCTCGTATCCATCGACGAAGCGCCTGACGCCCTCGATTATCCTCTCCTTTGTGAATTCACTGAGTGCCGAGGCATCGCCCCCGAGCTGGAGGTAGAATCTAGCCTCTTTCTCCGTTATCTTCGAGATGAGCAGGAGAAGGTCCTTTACTGTGAGGATTCCGAGGACCTTGTTGTTCTCGTTGACGACAATGAGCCCGTCTATGTTGTTGTCCCTCAGGATTGCAACGGCTTCCCTGACCTCTGTGTCCGGGCGGACGGTTATGACGCCCCTTATCATAACGTCCCTAAGGGGCATGGTGAAGGGCGGTATCCTCTCACCGACGAACTCACCAGACTTGGGCCTGAAGCGGGGCTTGATGAAGCGGATTATGAGGTCGTGGAGCGTGACGAGACCCTCGAGCTTTCCCTCCTCGTCAACTATCGGAATCCTCGATATGGCGTGGTCGCGCATCGTCGCTAAGGCCTTGGCGATGCCGTCGTCCGGCTTTAAGGTTATGACGTCCTTGGTCATTAACTCCTCGACCTTCTTCTTGCCGAAGTCGCCCTCGGCGACCCTTTCGAGAACGACTATATCGTTTATAACACCGATGATTTCAGCCTTGCTCTCTCCGACGGGAAGGGAGCGGAGATCAACCTCCATCATGAGCTTGGCGGCCTTGCTAAGGTCTTCATCGGGCTTGATAACCGGGGCGGTTTTGTACACATCCTTAACCTTGGCCTTGGTTGGGTCCCACTTGAGGTGGGAGCGTATAATAAGGTCCTGTGTCAGGACTCCCTTGTACAGGTTTCCGTCGAAGACCAGAATAAGGTCGGGGTCTTCCTTCTCAAAAATTCCGATCGCCTCAGAAAGCGGGGCGGCGATGTCGATCTTCTGGAACCTGTCGGTCATAACCTCCTGCACAAGAATTCCTACCATGCTGTCACCTCCTTCATATTATACTAGGGCGCCGGTCAATTTAAACCTTTGCAACCGAGATATTTTAGTTAAGTTTGGTTAATAAATTTTTCGCGGAAAGATTTATAAAACTCCCCTATTAATTCTCAATCGCGCCGGGGTAGCCTAGCCTGGGAAGGCGCGGGACTCGAGATCCCGTGGGCTCTGCCCACCAGGGTTCAAATCCCTGCCCCGGCGCCAGCTGCCGAGCCCGAGAGGGGTGTTTCGTAGATAGTAAAAAGTGTAAAGTTTGGCATCTTTTGTTTTTCGTAATTTTTATATAGCCTTGCGGGGTAGTTTTCAGTGATGTGGCAGTCCTCGGTGTGTGGGGTTTTGTAAGCCCGAATGGGGACTGCTGAAAGTCCTGAAGATGTGGGGAGTCTCCGTTCCCCCCGAAAGCCCTCCAATGAAACCACGAGGAGGGAAGGTTATCCGCTACGATTGGTTCGCAAGTTCCAAAAGTAGCGGATAACCAGAACGGGTGTTTCCTCCCTTATACTTCCTTGGTGTTCCTTTGAACTGTTCTAAAAGGAGATTGAGAGGGTAGAAAATAGGTCTTCTGTCAGGTGGTTATGTAGGCTCCGTCCTTCTCGACTATGACGGTGTGCTCGAACTGGGCAACGAGGCCACCGCGGACTTCCCTCAGTATTGGGTAGCTGTAAATGGCCCCTGCCCTGTCGAGCTGGGCCAGAGCCAGCTTCAGCTGTCCCTCCGGCATGAAGTCCTGAAGCCAGCGGTAGGCGAAGGGCAGGGTGCGGTACTCCCTCTTAATGTGCATGAGGAGCCTCCTCGCGTGGGCCATCCTGACAGGCCTGTCGCGCACGTACATGAAGATGAGCGCCGGCGGCACCTCTATAACCTGGCCGGCACCGGTGGTCGCGAAGGGCTCTATCGCTATGACGTCCCCCTCCTTGAGCTCGTAGTTATCGGCGGGGCGGTATATGTTGGGTATGCTGATGCCCGCGTGGAGTTTGTAGCGCTCTATCTTGTGACCGCTCAGGTTTACTATTGGGTTGAACCCTTTCCCGCGTATGGTGTCCTCGATGGCCTTGCCCACCTCGCTTATCTTCGTGCCGGCCCTAACCGTGGATATGGCGTTCTCAAGGGCCTCCCTCGCGGCCTCCATAAGGTCGTCCTCTTCCATTCCGACGCGGTAGGTCACGGCAGTGTCAGCAATGTACCCATCGACGTGAACACCGAGGTCAAGCTTGAGGTAGTCTCCCTCCCTGAGGACGGTCTCGTCGCCCTTGTAGGGCGTGTAGTGGGCCGCAATCTCGTTTATTGAAAGGTTGCACGGGAAAGCCGTTTTTCCACCAAGCTCA
>DRGF01000168.1 GCA_011050175.1 Thermococcus sp.
TCTTCGAGCAGGCCAAGTTCGGCCCTCCTGTTGATGAACATAATTTACTCACCAGTAATTTACTTGCAAGTAAATTATTTAAAGGTTGTGTTGAACCGTGAGGGCATGCTGGAATGAAGATGCAGATCATTTGGAGGAGTTCTCCACGGATAGTATCAACCCTTAACCTCGAACTCCACGCTCGCGTTCCTGCAGCCGAGGGGCGGGCCGCAGATTTCCTTCACGAGCCTGTACCTCCCAGGAGGAAGGTCAGGGTAGGGAATGGGCTCTCCAGGCGATTCGTTTTCCGGCAGATATTTCAGGGCAACACTCTGCCTCCAGGACTGGAACGGCGGGAGGTAGTAGCGCCTCGCTATAAAGATAAACGGGGTTCTTACACCCACCCAGCTCCCGTTCTCCCACCGGTAGAGGAGGTAGCCCTGGCCGAAGTAGACGGGCGTTAGGCCGACGTTCCTTATCGTCAGTTCCGGCTCTTCTCCGGGGGAATACGTGGACTTATCGAGGCTCATCATGAAGTGGGGGCCGGTGAGTCCCCAGAGGAGGAGCATCAGGACGACGATTCCGGCGCCGGTCTTCCACCTCATTCTACCACCTCGAACTCGGCCGAGAGCCTCATCTCGTCACTCCTGCCCCCACAGCGCCCCCTGTCAATGGTTACGGTCTTCGTAATCCTGTACCTGCCGGGCGGCAACGGTTCAAGCTTCCCGGCACCGTCAGAAACGTGTGTAACGAGGGGCACGGTTTGGCTCCAGTTGCCGCCGGGAGGTATCGTGTAGCCTATACCAGTGAACGAGAACCCGAGGGTGAGTTCTTCCCATCCTCCGTTTTCCAGGCGGCAGAGCCTGTACGAGGCACCCACGAGTAAGGTCTCGCTCCCGGTGTTGATTATTGTGAGGGTGAGGTCCTCACCCACGCGATATGTACCTTTGTCGAGCCTCATGAGGGCGGTTCCGGTATCGGAGTGTGTGTTTTTGGCTGTCTCACGTGTTCCGGCGTAGAGAATTCCAAGAAGGAGAACGAAGACGGCGAAAGCGGCCAGGGTCCGATTCATCGGCCCGCCCCCATCAGCCCCTCACGTCGAACTCGGCCCACGCTTCAATCCCCATGCTCATCTTGGTCACCGGGTCGGTAACCACTACGGTTTTCTCTATCCTGTAGTGGCCCGGTTCGAGGCTGAGGTCGGCCAGGTTCACCCTCTGCTCCCAGCTCTTCCCGGGCTCTATTATGGCCGCAATCTCTATGAACATCAGGTTCACCGGAACCTCCTTCCACGTCTCGTTCTCCAGCCGATAGAGCTTGAAGGCGTAGCCCGTCGTGAAGTTGGCGTTTCCGTTGTTGGTTATTGTAATGACCATCGTATCTGTGGGGGAGTAGACGGTTTTGTCGAGCTTCATGAAGTCGTTCATCGGCCGGCACTCCGGTGTGGAGTTCTCGATTATCGGGCAGCCTCCGGTGGGAGCGTGGGCGATGTTCTCCCCGTCGGAGGAGCCGTTGGATGAGCCTCCCCAGTAAGAAGCGATGTAATACCCGGTTGGGACCAGCAGGATTATCAGCAGAACGGGAATAATCTTCCTCACGCCACACCACCAGATAAGAGTGTGCAAAAATCCTTTTAACCCTTCCCAACGCTTCAAACGGGATTGCAGCGAAAAGGGAGAAAAGAAATCACTCCCTGAGCGGGAGTCCGTGGTCGAAGGAGTAGTAAACCCTCTGGAAGTTCATCCTGAAGTAGAAGACGTCGCGCTCGACCTTCTTCGGGTCCTCCTTGTCTATGAGGACGCGCTTGATGAAGTGGGCGATCTCCTTCATGTCGTCCTCCATCATTCCAACGCGGGTCATCTCCTGGACGCCTATGCGCAGGCCGCTCGGCTTCTCGACCTTCTCGAGCGGGTCCCAGGGCAGGAGGTTCTTGTTGAGGATTATGCCGGCCTCCTCGAGGAGCGGGGCCGCCCATCCGCCGGCAGCCTCGTGAAGATCGCTGACGTCGACGATGACCTGGTGGCTCTCGGTGTAGCCCTTGTCCTCACCGATGACCTTGAAGCCCTCCTCGGCGAGGGCCTCGGCGAGGGCCTTGGCGTTCTTGACGATCTGGGCCGCGTACTTCTCACCGTACTCGAGCATCTCCGCCGCGGTGATGGTCTTTCCGGCCATGTGGTGGAGGTGGTGGTTGCTGAGGACACCCGGGAAGATGGCCCACTGGAGCTTGGCTATCTCCTCGGTCTCGCCAAAGCGCTTGTAGATGATGACACCGCCCTGCGGGCCCGGGAAGGTCTTGTGGGTCGAGGCGGTGATTATGTCAACGCCCTCGCGGAGCGGGTCCTGGAACTGCTTTCCAGCGATGAGACCGAGAACGTGGGCGGCATCGTACATGACGTAAGCGCCGACCTCCTTGGCGACCGGGGCGAGCTCCTTGACCGGGTGCGGGAACGGGAAGAGCGAGCCGCCGAAGACGACTATCTTTGGCTCGAGCTCGCGGATGAGCTTCTCGGCCTTGTCAACGTCGATGTTGAACTCCTCGTTGTCGAA
>DRGF01000028.1 GCA_011050175.1 Thermococcus sp.
CCCTGGCGTATATGATAAACCTCTACGCGTTCCTCTTTGCGGCCGCAGCTTACATCCTGATGTTCCTCTACGCCTGGAAGCTCAAGCCCCTCCCGTTCGTCGGAAACATTGCCGTTGCGGCCCTCACAGGTGCGACTCCGCTTTATGGGGCGGTCGCCGTTGAACATCTCGGCCTGGCCGGATATCTGGCGGTGTGTGCCTTCTTGGTCAACGTGGCGCGTGAAGTTATAAAGGACATTGAAGACTTTGAAGGTGACCTTGCGAAGGGCGCCAAGACTCTGCCCGTAGTGTGGGGGAAGAGAAAGACGGCTTACCTCGCCGCAGTCTTCGTGCTGCTTACGGTGGCGGCATCGTTCCTCCCGGTGAGGGCGGGGGTTGGTCTGGGTTACTATGCAATGGTGCCGGTTGACATCATGCTCCTATACGCGGCGTACATTATACTCCGCTCCCAGGAGAGGGAAGCGGCCCACCGCTCCCAGAAGCTGCTTAAGATTAGCATATTCCTCGCGGTGATGGCATTCCTGATTGCCGCGCTGGTATGAGAAATGAAAACTGGAGGTGAGGTTCATGGAGTTTAAGGATGAGATCGTGCGTGCACTTGAGGGGGAGGGTCTCTGGACCGTCGTTACATTCAAGACACCCTATGGGCCAGCGGGGACCCTTGAAAAACTCGTTGAGGTCGTGGAGAACGCCGGTTGGAAGGTCACGTTCAAGGCCAACTGGTGGACGGCGGACATACCCTACGGCCTCGCCAGGCTCGACCTGAAAAAGGAAGGCAGGGAGAAGATACTCCTCGGCAGGTGGATCCTCGGAAGCGGCTGCGAGCTGATACGGCTGGAGAACATGTCCCTTGAGAAGGGCCGCGACGAGTTCTTCAGAATGGTGGACAGCATAACCTCGACGCTCATCCACGACCCGGTTATAAGAACTATGAGGGAGCAGTACTGAGCTCCCTGCCTTTTCTGTTTTCATCACTGGGTTAAAAAGAAGATCAGAGGGGTTCGTAATAGCCTATCTCCGGCTCGTAGATTTCTCCCTCGGCCAGGAGCTCCGTTATGGCCTCCTCGATAAGCCCCTCGTCGAACTCTGATGAGAGCTTCTTGACGATGAACTTGTGGGAGAGCGCCTTCCCCTTCTCCCGGAGCAGGTCGAGGACTGCTTTCTTGGCTTTCTCGAGCTCGGGGTTTTCCTCCTTGGTCTCTTCGGCTTCGATGATTTCTTCCTCTTCAAGTAGTGCCTCTTCCGTGCTCCTCTGCTCGAGCATCATAGTGTAAAGCTCGTCTATGGTAAGCAGCATCTCCTCGCTCACGCCCTTGTTCTTGGCGATGACCTTCGCCTTCGCGGTGATGCCGTACTTGTCGTATATCTCGAAGGCAATCCTGGCCTTCTTTGCGTGCTCGACCTTCTCTTTGAGGGTCTCGAAGCGGTGGAGTATCCACATGTTGGGCTCAACGCGAGCGATTCCCTCGACGAGTATCTGCTTGTCCTCGCGCCACTCCCCAACCTTTCCGATTATCTGAACGAGGTCGCCCTTCTTCACGAGCCTGATAAAGCGCGTGTCGTCGCGGAAGCCAAGAACCCATATCGTCCCGGTCCCGTCGTCGATCTGGAGCTTGCCGTAGGTCTCGTCGTCGCTTATCACCGGCTCGCGGACGACCGTGGCGACGACCTTGACGCGGTAGACCTTCCGGGCGTCCTTGGTTATCAGGTAGTTGGGCTCAAAGTCCCCCTCGCTTTTGACGTAGTAGCCGTCTATGATGTCCTTGATGTACACTCTGCTCGCTGGCAGGCGCTTCTTCATAGCTCTTCACCTCCGAAGAACTCGATGACGGTTTCTACTTTGGGGAGAACCTTTCTCTCTAGCTCCCTTATCTCCTCGAGGGCGTCCAGGTTGGCGTTGCTGAAGTCCTGTATGACCTCCCCGTAGATGTGCATACCTTCCTCGTTTCTTATGACCCTTCCGATGACCCTGACGGTCTGGTGGTTCTCGGGGAGAACGTTCTCCTCACTCTCCACGAGTATAACACCGGTTCCGTCGTCGAGCCAGAAGGTGTAGTCCATCTTGTCTACCTTGAAGGCCTTACCGATTAGAGAGACCCTCGTGTCGTCCTCCCTTATCTCGCTTATCTTTCTCTCAACGGCGGGCTTCCTGCGCCTGAATCTAACTTCCTCCATCATTAACACCTCACATGAAGTCCTTAAGAACCTCTTTCAGCTCGGCCCTCACGCGGGCTATCTCACGCTTCGGGTCTACTTCGTCCCAGCCGAACGCCTTGAGGGTCAGCCCCAGGAACTTATCATCAATGACGTTTCCCCTGACGATGATCTCCCTGCCGAGGAGGTGATAGTACTCGTCCTCTGCGAGCTTTCTTCCTGCTTCCCTGAGGGTCAGACCGTTCTCAACGAGCTCCCTGAGCTTCTCGGCTATCTCTTCGGGGTCTTCGCCGATGAGCTCCGCGGCATCGTCCCCAAACAGGGTCGTCCTTATGTATCCGGTCGAGTCGTCGAGGCCGAAGTCG
>DRGF01000112.1 GCA_011050175.1 Thermococcus sp.
CTCCTCGTAGAGCTCCTTCATTATGCGCTCGGGCCAGAAGGCCGGGTGGAACCACTCCTCAGGAAAGACCTTCTCGCGGACCTTCTTCTCAATTTCCCCGTTCGGCAGACGGCGGTGCATCAGCGGTATAGGTGGGTCAACACGGACGTAGCTTAGAATCCTCGGCTCGTACTCCTCCTTCTTGACGAGCTCAAAGATTAGGAAGCGCGATGCCGGCGTTGAGCCCTTTATCTCAAGTATATGACTCTCGGCCCCGCAGACGGGACAGCGCTGCTTCGTGTTGGCCTCGAAGATGTGGCCATTCTCACAGCGCCACAGGGCCACTTTCTCCTTCTGGCTCGCGTAGTGGTACTGCTCAAGCTCGGCTATCGCCTCGAAGTCGCTCTCGTACTTGGCCTCGCGGGCGCGGATTTTGTAGGTGTAGAGGAGCTCGCCAGTTAGCGGAGAGTAACGCTTTGCCTCAACTTCCTTTTCGAACAGAGGCCACACGGGTATTCTATCCCCCTCGTAGAACTTCCACAGTTTGTAGTCGTCGAAGTCGAGAACCAGCTTTCCGTCTCTCTCCTTCGGCTCCTTCAGGATTTCAACCTCGACCTCGTCGCCGGTCAAAAACCACTGGGCGGCGTTGCCCGTCATGTAGAGATCGTACTTTTCTCCATCGGCTTCAACCTCAAGGATTCCAAACCAGCGGTGCTTGAAGCGCGGGATTTCACTCCCGACGACCTTTCCCCTTAGGAGCATGCTACCACCGGGAAAAATAGGGCAGAAGGAGTTAAAACGTTAGCCCAAAAGCCTCTTGACCCTCTCTACAACTTCCCGCGCGTCCCTGCCGAAGATTAAAACCATCGGCTCCTTTCCCCAGTCGCCGAGGTGGTAAACCACATCTGGCCTCTCTCTGACCCTCTCCACTGCCGTCTCGATGCCCCACCCCATAGTGCCCTTCTCTGCCCTCTTAACTTCCTCCGGCTCCTCCCTTCTATCGTAGGACGAGACGACGAGGCCGAGCCTTTCGGCCCTCTCGACGAGCTCTCTGGAGTAGCGGAGGTTCAGCACGGCCCTGACCTCGGGGTAGAACTCGCGCATCTTGAGCAGGGCTCTCTTCAGGTGGTCGCTGGCGTCGAGCTCAACGGGGCCGACGGGCTTGATAGTCTGACCATAGCGGACGATTCTGCCCTTAACGGCGAAGACTTCTCCAAAGGGCGTCGCGAGGGCGAAGTTCGTCCCGACCTCTGGCACGTGGGGGTTGAGCTTTTCACCCACCGCGACGAGTTCATCAACGGCCCTTTCCAGCTCTTTTCTGGTTCTCCAGCGGTATGCGTCCCGTTGGAGCTCCCACAGAGGGTTAACTGCCTTTGCTTCAGCCTTCGAGAACTTGATGGAGCCTTCGACGAACCTCTTAGCCTCCTCAACGGCTCCCGGAAGCTCAAGCCCCTTGGCAAGGAACGTTGCTAAAGCCGAGGAAAACGCGCAGCCAGTCCCGTGCGTGAAGCCCTCCGCCCTCTCACCGGGGAACTCGTAGAATTTTCCCTGCCAGTAGAGCACGTCAGTGAGGTTCAAGTGCCCGCCCTTGACGACCACCGCCTTCGCTCCGAGCTCTTCCCCTATTGCCCTTGCGGCTTCCTTTATGTCCTCAACCGAGCGGATTCTCAGACCGCTCAGTGCTTCGGCCTCAGGGACGTTGGGAGTAATTATTGAGCCCTCGACGAGGGTCTTGAGCGACTCGATGTCGTCAACGAGCCTTGAGCCAGTAGTGGAAGCCAGCACGGGGTCAAAAACACGGAGGAAGCCGGAAGTCTCTTCCTTCACAACCTCCGCAACCTGCCCGCTCCCCAGCATGCCGACCTTGACCGCTTTGATTTCAAAACTCTCCTTAACGGCCCTTATCTGCTCCCTCACGGCCTCCCGCGGGAGAGGGTGGTAGCCCTTCACCATGGATGGGTTCTGGTAGGTCACCGCGGTAAGGATAGGGAGCGGGTGCTCGCCTAAGGCCGAGACCGTCTCGATGTCGGTCTTCAAACCCGCTCCGCCGCCCGTGTCAAGGCCCGCTATAATCAAAACGGCCATCCCATCACCTCAGCTTTTCGAGGATTTCAAGGGCCGCTTTTCTACCGCTCAGGAACATCCCGCCGAATATCGGACCCATCCTCGGCGCTCCAGCTAATGCATTCGCCGCCATGCCGGTGACGTAGAGGCCCGGAAAGACCTCCTTCGTGTGCTTGACGGTCAGCTCCTCGCCCTTCTCGGCCCACATTGGCCCCTCGCCCGGAACCTGAAGGAGGCCGCGCTTCACGAGGTGCCCGCTCACCTGCGCCCCGTGGCCTGTCGAGTCAACCACAAACTTCGCCTCAACGGTGAGCGGGTCAACGTGGAGGCCCGTCATCATGACCGGCGTCCAGTTGATGACGATTCCGGCGACGCGGTTCTCTTTAAGGACAAGGTCTTCAACCTCTACCATGTTGAAGAACTTAACCCCTGCCTTCACTGCCCTGCTCGCTATCGTCGTTGCCGTCTCGATTGC
>DRGF01000188.1 GCA_011050175.1 Thermococcus sp.
CCCTAATTCCCATGCACGTTGAGACCGGAAACTTCGAGGCCAACTGGAAAGAGTTTGAGAGGCGCTTTAATGAGGCCTTAAATCACGATCCAGACTTCCTGCTCTTCCCGGAGTACTGCCTCACTGGTTTTGAGGAGTGGGACTTCAGCGGGACAAAGCTCTACGATGAAATCGTGGGTAGAGTGGCTCAGCTCGCCAGGGAAGCCGGCGTTTACATCGTCTTCGGCCTCCTTGAGCCCTACAAGAACTGCGTCTACAACACCGCCTTGCTTATCGGCAGGGACGGAGAAGTCCTGCTCAAGCACCGCAAGTTTCAAGAACCCATGAAGTTCTGCACTGGCAACACGGTGAGAACGGCCAGAACGGAGTTCGGGAAGGCCGCGATAATCATCTGCGGCGATCTATACAACAAGCACATAGTCAAGTGGGTGCGGAGGAAGAGGCCGGACTTCCTCTTCGTGCCCATGGAATACTCCCCAGACTACGGTGAGCCGAACGAAGAGGACGTCGCGGCCATGGCCGAGAGGGTCAGGCTCCTTGGAGCGAGGGCCTTCATAGCCAACAGCCACCCGCCCGGCGGTGCGTGGGCCTTCGACCCGGCCGGCGGGCTCATAGCGTCCTCGAGGGGAGACGAGCTCCTGGTGGCGGAAGTCTGACCAAAACCCTTAAGCCCAGCCCTACCAAAGATTATCCGGTGGTTCCATGGAGCTCTATGACGTCTCCGAGTTCTGGAAGTTTGACCTCCGCGTCGGCCTCGTGAGGAAGGCCGAGAAGCTGAAGCGGACGAGGAAGCTGATAAAGCTCGACGTGGACTTTGGAACCGAGCGGAGGACGATAATAACGGGCATAGCCGACCAGTACAGTCCGGAAGAGCTCGAAGGGAGGAAGTTCATCTTCGTTCTCAACCTGAAGCCAAAGGAGTTCTCTGGGGTTAAGAGCGAAGGCATGCTCGTTGTGGCGGAAACCGAGGAAGGGAAGGTCTATCCCCTTTCGGTTCCTGACGAAGTCCCAGTTGGAACGAAGGTGTGGTGAAATGTGGCGCTCGGCGAAGTTCATAGACGATAACGTCGCCTTTTCGAGGATGCCGACGGCGAGTGAAATAGCCGAAGTGGCTAAAAGCTTCGATGCGGTTGTTGTCCTTGTCGAGGAGTTTGAGCTGCCTTACAGCCTGGACGAGTGGAAAAAGCGGGGCGTTGAGGTTCTCCACAGTCCCGTTCGGGATTTTTCGGCCCCTGCTCTGAATCAGCTCCTCGAAATCCTCCGCTGGATCGAGGAAAGAGTTAGGGAGGGCAAGAAGGTTCTGATTCACTGCATGGGCGGGCTCGGCAGGAGCGGGACGGTTGCGGTGGCCTGGCTGATGTACGCCAAGGGGCTTCCACTTAGGGAGGCGCTGGGAAGGGTTCGCATGGTACGACCCGGTGCGGTTGAGATCTGGGAGCAGATGAAAGTTTTGAAAGAGCTGGAAAGGCTCCTTAGAAGCCGTTGAAGCTCACTACATCTTCCAGTTTCTTTCTCTCGTATTTCGGCTTCGGATCCGCTGGATAGCCGACGGGCAGAATAGTCTGGAGTTTGTAGTTCTTCGGGGCATTCAGCAGCTCTTCAACGAGCTTCGGGTTGGGTGGGGTGTATGTTACAGTCCCGAGGCCCAGCTCTTCAAGCGCTAGCAGGAGGTAGCCGACCGCTATCCAGGTTGATTGGAGCCAGTACGGTGCCTTTGTGTGTCCGAAGACGAGTATCAGATACGGGGCCTCGCTGAGGAAGGGCTTCTCGGGCTTAAAGCCCTTGGCGTTCAGCCAGGCCATCAGGTCGCCTTTGGTTGTGGAGTAGAACTTTTCCTCCTCCCTCTCGCAGAGCTCCCTTATCTGGCCCTTCAGCCAGTCGTCGTCGATAACAACGAACTTCCAGGGCTGGGCGTTCATTCCGCTCGGCGCTTCCTTCGCCGCTTTGAGCGCCTTCATTATCTCATCCTTTGGAGGTTTATCGGGAAGGAACTTCCGCACGGTCTTCCTCCGCTTTGCGAGCTCAAGGACGCGCATGAGACCACCGTATTAGATACGCAGACATGTGTTTTAGGGCTTTTGGGTGCAGCTCTAAAAACGCAAACCCTTTATCCACCTTCTCAAACTTTCTGTGATGTACAGGCCAAAGCTCCTCATCGTTGTCCTCGCGCTTCTCATTGCAGGCATTGCCTTCGTTGTCCACCAATCAACAACCGAGCCCATTATCCGTCCCCCAGCTCCCAACGTCACAGCCATGAGGGCTTTCCTTGAGTCTCAGTACGTCCCTGAAGCTGGCCTTCTGCGCGCCTCCCTGAGCTCTTATCCGGACAACGAGACGATCTGGATAGCCAACGACAACCTCCTTGCCGTCAGGGCGCTGAAGCTTCTGGACTCTCCCCTCTGGGAAAATGTGAGTAAATCTCTGGCTAGCTACAATGTCTCGTCCAACGGGAGGATTGATCCTCTCCTTGGCAAACCTCTGGACAACTTTTTCTGCCCCGAGGTTAAA
>DRGF01000195.1 GCA_011050175.1 Thermococcus sp.
GCCGGGAGCTTTGTCATGAGGGCGGGGTCGTCGATAGCGTAGAGCGGGTATATGAAGTCGTAGGCTATGGCCGGCTTGTACTCCTTTTCGAGGATCGATGCAACGGCGAACCTGTCGACCTCGGTTCCGGTTCCGTGGGTGGTGTTTATCGCTATGATGGGCTTGGCCTTCGTTGGCTTGAACTTGAACTCGTAGAGGTCCCTACCGGTCTTGTCGGGATACTCGAGGAGAATTGCAACGCCCTTTGCCGTGTCAATCGGGCTTCCGCCACCGATACCGATAACGGCCTGGGCGCCGAACTCAACGCCCATCTCCTTGGCCTCGTCAATCATGTCAACGGTGGGGTTCGGGCCGACCCTGTCGTACAGGACGTACTCAATCCCGGTCTCTTCCAGGGCGGGCTTTACAACGTCCCAAGCGCCGCACTTCTTGTATGAGCTCCTACCAGTGACGAGGATGACCTTGTCAATTCCCCTGTTTTCCTTAAGGTCTTTTGCAATGTCATAGAACTTGTTTATGGCGCCAACGCCGAAGTAGTCTATTGTCCTGCACCTCAGCTCGAAAACCTGGTTTACAGGGAGTCTGGACTCCCACAACATTGTACATCCCTCCTAATGTGTTCAATTGTGTATTCGATTTGTTCTTTAAAATTGTTTCTTGAACCAAAGGTGAATATACAAAAATGTTTATTTTGAAATGGCCCTTTCGACATTTTGACGAAGATAACGTATCAGCCCGGCAGTTGGCAGCCAGGGTTGTACTGCGGAATCATATACATTACCAAAGAACTACCGGAAGAGAATTTAGCACAAGACTCACGAAACTTTTTTAGTTGAGCGGCAAAGAAGAAAGTCGTTAGAACCGGGTTAGACACGACTTCAAAAATTTCAACATCCGCGGAAAGAAAAGTCTATAGCCCTACTCAAAACTAAAAAGGTCACTGCACAGTCATATGGTGGAGGTGTAAATATGCCAAAGTTTGATGTTTCCAAGGCTGACCTCGAGAGGCTAGTCGGGAAGGAGTTCAGTGTCGAGGAGTGGGAAGACCTCTTCCTCTATGCTAAATGTGAGCTGGACGATGTCTGGGAGGAGAACGGTCAAATCTACTTCAAGGCTGACTCAAAGGACACCAACAGGCCCGACCTCTGGAGCGCCGAAGGAATAGCGAGGCAGATTCGCTGGGCCCTCGGCTTCCAGAAGGGCCTTCCCAAGTATGAGGTTAAGAAGAGCGACGTTACCGTTTACGTTGATGAGAAGCTGAAGGACATCCGTCCCTACGGTGTCTACGCCATAGTCGAGGGGCTCAGCCTCGATGAGGAGGCGCTCAAGCAGATGATCAACCTCCAGGAAAAGGTCGCCCTCACCTTTGGAAGGCGTAGGAGAGAGGTAGCGATAGGCATCTTCGACTTCGACAAGGTAAAGCCCCCGATTTACTACCGCGCCGCCGAGAAGACGGAGAAGTTTGTCCCGCTCGGCTTCGAGGAGGAGCTCACGCTGGAGGAAATCCTTGAGAAGCACGAGAAGGGCCGTGAGTACGGCCACCTCATCAAGGACAAACCCTACTACCCGCTCCTCGTTGACAGCGAGGGCAACGTCCTCTCAATGCCCCCGATCATAAACTCCGAGATAACCGGAAGGGTGACGACCGAGACCAGAAACGTCTTCGTCGACGTCACCGGCTGGGACCTGAACAAGATTATGCTCGCCCTCAACGTCGTCGTTACCGCTCTGGCGGAGCGCGGCGGAAAGATAAAGAGCGTCAAGGTTGTCTACCCCGACTTTGAGGTAGTAACTCCCGACCTCACCCCCAAGGAGTTCGAGGTCGAGCTCGACTACATCAAGAAGCTCGCCGGAATAGGGCTGAGCGACGGGGAAATCAAGGAGCTCCTCGAGAGGATGTTCTATGAGGTGGGGCTCGAAGACGGAAAGGCCAGGCTCAAGTACCCCGCCTTCCGCGACGATATAATGCACGCCCGCGATGTGCTGGAGGACGTGCTCATCGCCTACGGCTACAACGAGATTGAGCCCGAGGAGCCCGAGCTCGCCGTCCAGGGCAGGGGTGACAAGTTCATTGAGTTTGAGGATGCCGTCAGGGAGCTCATGGTCGGCTACGGCCTCCAGGAGGTCATGACGTTCAACCTGACGAACAGAGAGGCCCAGTACGAAAGGATGAATCTCCCCTGCGGGGAGCACCCTGAGGAATGCAGAGACTACTTCAACCACCCACCGGCTGAGCTCGTCGAGATAGAGAACCCGATAAGCCCGAAGTGGTCAGCACTGAGAAACTGGCTCCTCCCCAGCCTGCTCGACTTCCTGAGCCAGAACACCCACGAGGAGTACCCGCAGATGCTCTTTGAGGTCGGGAAAGCGACGCTCATCGATGAGAGCAGGGAGACCAAAACGGTCAGCGAGAGCAAGCTCGCGGTCGCACTCGCCCACCCGCGCGTAACCTTCACCGAGGCCAAGGAAATCCTTGACAGCGTGATGCACCACCTCGGCTTTGAATA